>JAFROA010000459.1 GCA_017429885.1 Bacteroidales bacterium
AGGTAAATTTCCGGCGTGGAACTGCCGACTCCGGGATAACCGTTCTGATGTTGTTGGTAGATGTACTTTGCCTCCGAGTCCCCGGAGAATACATCAGATACGTATATTGTCAGGATAAACGGATCCTGGCTCTCCTTGTTGATGGTCGAGAAGGTCCAGATCACCAGCCCTGCATCCTGCACCCCTTCCGGATACACCTTCAGCCAACTTCCTTCCAGATTATCTGCCAGGTTAATATCAGGAATCAGTTGTTTCTCACACCCGCACAGTCCTGCCACCAGCAGCGCCGCACAAAGAACAGTTCTAATTATCTTTTTCATTTTTCAAGTTTTCTTATTAAACACACAAAAGTACGAAATGCTGCTTCGATTATCAGATTTTTTTCAGATTCTGAGCGAAACGAAGGATCTATTCATTCTTCAACGAATCCACCGGGTTTGCACTGGCGGCTCTCCAGCTCTGGAGGGTAACGACGGCCATGGTAATGGCAGCGACGGCCAGCAGTGAAGCGAGGAATATCCACGCAGGGATAGGAGCCTGATAGGCGAAGCCTTTCCGCCAATTGGTAATGATCAGATATGCCACTGGCGAGGCGATAAAGAAGCTTATCCCCGCCATAATCAAGTATTTCCGATTGATCATCCCAAGGATGCTCTCCACAGTGGCGCCATTGACACGTCGAACAGCGATTTCCTTGCGGAGGAACTGGGTCTCGAAGAACACCAGGCCGATTATGCCGATGATCGCGATGAGCAAGGCCACGAACGAGGCGATGGTGATGAGTTTCCCGAGCGACTCTTCCTCTTTGTACATATTCTCGATCCATTCGTCGAGATGGCGGACATTCACCTGGTCGGGCTCCCTGGTCTGGTCAAACTCACAGACTGATTTTTTTATGAACTCGGAGACTTCCTTGAAGTCGGCCCCAGGAGCCATCCTGACATACATTGTGCTGAAGTTGCGCCACTGAGTCTTGCCCCAAACCAAGAGCATAAGCGGCTCCATCGGATGCTGGAGACTCTTGAAATTGAAGTCCTTGACGATTCCGATAATCTCGGTTTTGTCCACATGGCCGCCAATCTGGCTGCCCAAATGGTACTGCGGGAATTTCTGGATAAAGTTCTCGTTGGCGATGAAAACACCGGTCTCACTCTGGTTGTCAGAAGCCTGGAAATCACGACCTTCCAAGATCTGGAGGTCAAAGAACCTCAGGAAGTCATCAGTGACCGGAAGCACCTCGAAGAAGACCTGTTTCCCGTCGTCGCCCGTACGGCCCCAGCCCATCTTCTGATTGGAGACAATCATGTTGTCAGAGAAAGTCGCCGCCTCAATCGAGGGGTTCTGCAACAGTTTGGATTCCAACGCTTCATGCTGACCCCCGGCGTAATACCCGCACCAGATTTGTAAAACTCTGGCCTGATCGAATCCCATGTCCTTGCGGATCATATACTTGGTCTGGACCGAGACGTAAAGCGCCATGATTATGAATATGAACGACAGCACGAACTGGAGCGCCACTAGGGCGTTTCTCAGAGCACGTCCCTTTACGCTAGTCCCGTAGGAGCCTTTCAGCACTAGGGCAGCGGGTTGCGACGTGGAATACAATGCAGGGGCGATTCCGGCCACGACAGCGGAGACTAAAGCCACGCAAAGGGTCAGGGCGAGTATTCCTGGAATATCATTGAGCTTCAGGGAATCAGAGACGTAGGATGCCCAGGATGTCCCTGAGACAATGTGAACGGCCAGACAAGCAACTCCGAATGCCGCCAGGGCGATCAGTCCGGCGTGGGCGAGTTGACGGCCGATGAGGGACCCTCTGCCCTCACCAAGAACCTTCCTGGTGTTGATGTTCTTAATCCTGAAAGGGATCTCGGCAAAGGCGAAGTTGATGAAATTGATGATGGCAATGAGAATCAGCAGGATGGCGATGGCCGCCAAAGTGATGGTAATGGCTTTGTTGGCGCTGGAAACATCAGCCTTCACATCCCTTTCAAAATGGGCGTCGTGGATTTGTGAAATCCTGAATCCTTTGCGCGATTCTACCTGGGTCTCTTCATCGGACGATATGTATTCCTTGAGAGCGGTATAAATCGCATCCTCTGTCTCCTTAGCCAGAGAAGGATCTTTCAACTTGAGGAAAGAACCGTAAGACCATTCGCTAAATTCCTCCAGATTATTGTCCCCGATGTTCGCGATAATCCCGCAATGCATACTGTAGTTGCGCGGCGTATTCTTGAATACACCAATAATACGGGAGGAAATGTCACCGGTATGAAGCGTCTTTCCAATGGCGCTTTCTTCCCCGAATATCATTTTGGCGAAGGTCTCATTCAGAACAGCGTTACCTGGGACGGTGAAGTCCTTGGCCGAACCTTCCACCCACTCAAAAGGGAATACCGAGAACAATGCGCTGTCCACCAGAACTGCCGGAATCGTTATGGCCGATTCCTTGTCGCTCTCCCTATAGAATATCTGATTCCCTTGGTCTGATATCGTTCCTACAGCATCGATATTCGGGCTGGCATCACGGGTCCTTTCGATGAACGGCCGGCTTATATGTGTGCTGAAAAGCCCCTCATCGATCCAGTTGTTTTCCATCCGGAACACCTTCTCGTGGCCCTTGAAGTTCTTATTGTAAGTAGTATCCCAGCGAACCTGCACCATCAGGATCATCGCGGCCGCCAGAGCGACCCCCATCCCGATGACATTGATCATCGTCGAAACCCCTGTCTTTCTGAATACTTTCATAGCTTAGAATACTAACACGTCACTGTCACCGTAGGTGTCATAGCCGGAAGTGATGACCTTCTCTCCGGGCTCAAGACCTTCCAGAACCTCGTAATACTGAGGGTTTTGGCGTCCGATACGTATCTCTCTCTTGACGGCCTTGTTGCCATCCTTGTTAACCACATATATCCATTTTCCTCCAGTCTTCTGGTAGAAGGTGCCGCGAGGGATGATGACCGCCTCCTCAGGCTGCCCGAGCTGGAGGTTCAGGTAATATGTCTGCCCGGCCCTGATGTTGTCCGGCTGCTCGCCCTCAAACTTGAAATCGGCTTTGAACTTGCCGTCACGCACCTCGGGATAAACCTTGCGGATGCTGGTGGCGTATGTCTCGCCCTGGCGCTCAAAGGTGGCTTCCAGGCCCGCGACAACACGGTCGATATAATGCTCATCTATCTGAGCCTCAACCTTGTAAGTGCCCACAGAGTTAATCTGCCCGATCTTGGCCCCGCTGGCGATTGTCTGGCCAAGTACCACATCCAGAAGTCCAAGCTCGCCGTCAATCGGAGCTTTCACGATAAGGTTCCCCTTACGCTTGCGGATCATCTGCATGTTGAGGAGCATATTCTCAAGGCTCTCTTCCATCCTGTCCACCTGGGTGCCGCGGTACAAGCTGTCCTGGCGGGAACGCTCACGGATCAGGTCATATTTCTTAAGCGAGAGTTCATAGTCCTCCTTCGCTTTGAGATAGTCCTCACGGGCGATCAGCTTGTCCTCATAGAGGGCTTTCTGCTGCTCATAGGCCCTGCGGAGTTTCTCCACGTTGGTACCGTACTCAAGCTCGTTCTGACGCACATCCAGCTTCTGCTGCTCCATCTGTATCTGCGTGTTTCTCAAGATGTTCTCCTTCTCAGCAAGCTCAGCCTCAGCGTTTAGGATCTGGAGGTCCAGGTTGTCGTTGGAAAGGATGAGGATGGGATCCCCAGCCTTGACCTTGGAACCTTCCTCGATCAGGATTGTCTGGACCATTCCGCCTTCCTGGGGAGACAACTGGATGGTGGTCATAGGCTGCACCCTTCCGCTGACACGGATGTAGTCGTTGAACTCACCTTTGACGGCAGCGCTGACGGTGAGCGTGTCCTTGTCCACCCGCAGGGTCTTGTTGTTGGGACGGGCTATCAGATAGATGATGAATATTCCCAAAAGGGCACCCAACCACCACGGCAACGCCTTCTTCGTGAAAGCCACTCTCCAACCTGTTTTCTTCTCTAAAATCCTATCCATAGCATTGTGTTTTAATCCTGGTTGATATATTCCTCACCATTGTAGTAGCGGACCACCGCACTCTTGATGAGATATTTGTAAAGCGAATTCATCTCGTCCGCTTTTGATTTCAGGTAGTTGTTGGTCGCGGTCTGAAGCTCCAAAGGAGAGATAAGCCCCTGCTCCATCTTCTTGAGATTGAGGTTGTACGCCTCCTCTTGGACCTCAGACTTGTAGCGGGCCTGGTCGTATGCGGCCTCACTGCCGTCACGGTCTTGGATGGCCCTTCTGACCTCGCTCTCCACATCCCTGCGCTTCTGGTCAAATTCGGCTGTAGCTTTCACCAAAGCGTTGCGCTGCTTAGCGATCCTTGACCTCTTCTGCATCTTTCCCCAAATCGGGATTGACATCGACATCTCGACATATTCTCCACCATTATTCCTGAATTGGTCACGGAAAGGATTGGTCTGGGCACCCCGGTAGGTGTAATATGTCGTGCTCCAGCCGGCGTATAATCCAAGGGAAGGGAGAATCTGCCCCTTTGTTGTGCTGAGCTCCCGCTTCGCATTGAGCATCGTTCCCTCGGCGATTTTGATCTGTGGATTGTTCTCCAGCGCAAAGGAGATGACTGCGTCCGTTGAGGGATCCCCGGTCAAGCCGGGGATGACAGATGTGCCGTCATGCCCGACCTGATCGGGCATCGCCGTGTCAATCACCAGTTCCTCCTCGGGCGGCCAGAACATCAGGTCGCCAAGAGTTATAAGCTGGTCCTTATAAGAGTTTCTCACATTAGTAAGGTCATATTTCCTGTCGGCAAGGTCAGCCTCCATCTGAACCACGTCAGCATGGCCTTTCTGCCCGAGCTCCTCTTGCCTCACAGCCTTTTTGAGAGCCATCTCGGCAGCTCCGACCTGCTCCTCATAAATGTCAGCCAAACGCTTGTAATACACCACGTTGTAATATGCCTCCATCACGGCGAGGCAGATGTCAGCCTCGACCTGCTTCTCCTGAGACTCGCTGATGGCGAGACCTGTCTTTGAGATCTTGAGGTTGTTCACGGCCTGGAATCCGTTGAAGAGGTCGAATCCGGCGCTGACACTATAGCTATTGTGAAATGAGGTCTGTGTGAAATAGGTGTTGGTCTGCGGATCGATTGAGCGTCCGAAGTTATAGTAGGCATATGTGCTACCGCTGAGATTCGGAGTGAAAGCCTGGAGCAGAGCGTCCCTGCGGGCTATCCTGGCGTCACCGGAAGCGGCCTGCTGGATGCGCGTCTTCGTGGAATTCGAGATGGCGTACTCCATGCAGTCCTTAAGGCTCATCACTTTTGAAGACTCCTGGGCCCTGGAGTTATCCACAGGCCCGAGAGTCATCACTAAATACACACAAATAAAAGCTATAAAAAAGGTTCTTCTTGTCATTTTCACTATCGTTATTTACACTTTCTCTAAAAAAGGCACACTTACCGTGCCATTTGGGCTAAAGTACTGTTTCACAACGACTTCCATAAAAATGACAAGTGTAAAAAATGTAAAGGACTTTACACTTTCATGTAAAGCCCTTTACACTTTTAGGGTATTAGCCAGAATCCTGGCTTACTTCTCTTTCGGATGCAGCTTCTTGTAAAGCTTAAGCGAGCTCAGCAAACTTCCGAAATCATTCTTGCCGATATGTGTTGCACGGACGAGTGGCTGAGTGCCTTCGGTGGGCAGGCTGAACTCCAAGACCTTGCTCACAAACTGCCTTCTGGTGACCTTGACAGGTACGATCTCGTTGTTCGGATATGCCACGGCGAAGCAACCGTTGAGTTCCATGGTTGACTTCCTGGGAGCTTTATAGAAATCCTTGATCTCCTGCATCTTAGCTATCGCCTCATCAAGAGTGCCACCAAGGGGGATAAACAACTCGAAGACAGGATCAAACTGGACCTGGATTATGTCAGTACCAACCCCGAGATGTCCGAGTGAGAGGTAGTACATGCGGGGATTCTCATCATTCATGTAGAAAACTTCCAACTCTGTGGTAAAGGCCTCATCGATTTCGGTCTCCACTTCCACAAGCTCAATCCTGGGACGGAGAATAGAGTTATTCTGCCCAAAAGAAAGAACTGTCACGCACACAAGAGCGAGAGATAATAAAACTTTTTTCATGCTACTTATAAAAAATTGGTTATTTGTATCTTATATTTCACGCAAAGATATCACTTTTCAAGAATACTGCCAAACAGGTAAAACTTCTGATCGCCGAACCAGAGGACACCTCTGCCATTTTGGGCCGTATAACTGGTGTAGAAAGAATTCCCTGTGTCCCTTGGGGAGAATATTCCCTTATCAGTGAACCATATCGGTTGATGAGCACCCTCAACGTATTCCCCGTCCAGTTTGTAAAGGGGACCACGGTTCTGATATGAAGTCAAACCATTGAAATCAAATGTGTTATGCACCAATAGGAAATATTTCCCGCTCCTTGCCTCGGGACCTTTATAATCATAGATAGGGCAAGGTGAGCAAGGCTGTAGAATCGCCTCTCCACCGTCTTTCTTCCGCAGAATCTCAGGCCTGCTCCAAGTCTCACCATCATCAGAACTAACCGACCAGATAGGATGCCCTATCGAGGTGCGCATGACCGCGAACAGCCGCCCGTCGGGAAGCCCTGTAACGCAGGCCTCCTCAACATTAAGTCCTTCCCTCGGCAAATAATCCTCATCTCTCACAACCTTGGAGGCATCAAACGAGTCACCATCCGTGTTGAAGAAGGAAATTTGAATATCCCTTATCTCGGGATCTTCATCGATGTTCTCATACCTCCAGAACTCCACACGGCTCTTTCCGTCTGTTCCATACCGGGAACAACCTGCCAGATAGCGTCCGTCCTTTCCGAGACGCAGGGGTCTTTGCCACATGCACCAAGTAGGAGGGATAGAAGGATCCTCCGGATCAGCGGCGAACCTTTTAGGGAAGGGGACGATCTCGGGATCGCTCCAGGTTTTTCCGCCATCGTCAGAATATCGCCCACACATGATGCCGCAAAGGTGTTTCTTAACAGTGGTCTCCTGGTTCCAAAGACAGTAGAGCCGGCCGCTACGGCTGATCATCGGCTGCTGCCACGCTGCCACAGGCTTGGGGTCGGCGAGTGTGGCGGAACCCGCTATCAGTACCGGGTCAGTCCAAGTCTTACCGCCGTCGGCACTGCTGGCGTGAACGACATGCTCATCATTCGCGGCCTCAAATGATCCTTGTGTCCAGAACGCGTGAAGAAGGCCCCGCATATTATCCTCCAAGACATGGAAATGATCGTTGAATGTGTCGCCTGTTTTAGATAAATCCCTCTTGGACTCGTCCCGGGGCTGCTTTGGCACATATACAAGAAAGTCATGAGGGACGACGTCAATGTTGGTCTCAGGATAAAGATAGTGCCAATAAAAATGCTCAGGCCATCGCTCCCGGAAGTCTTTGGTGTCACTGAAATGTCTCGCCAACGCCATGTCGGGATCGGGATATCGATGGCATGATTCAGGAACTTTCGTGAATATTGTCCACTGGGATTGACCGGCGGTGTCCTGGTTGGGAAATCCCACCCAAATGACGGTCCCTCTCTCCGGAGGGTATGCTGGGTTCATCGTGAATACGGTCGTGAGGGCTGTTTCAGCGGTTCTTGTGGAAGGTTCCGTGAGAAGCTTAGAAACATCCCTGCGATGAATCTTCTTTTCTGGCTTATTTGAAAAAGAACCTTCAATTGAAGAGGATGTGGCTGAATAAGCTTTGGCGAAATCAAACGCCCCGTCTCTCGAGGGACTGTACCACCCCTTTCTTTTGGCATACCTGATCAAATCCTTGCTTCCCAGGAAATTCTCCGTATCTGACAGATTCACTTCCCTGATATTGAAACAATCCCTGATGACCATTATCTCATCGTCCGGGACCATTTGGGCCACCCAACGCTTTCCCCCGACAACTGAGCAGACCCATCCACCCTTGGAATCAGCTATCAGATAGGACCTTCCGTTCCCTTTGTATCCATGCCTACCAACCATGGCGCCGATGATTTCAACCGCTTCCCGGGCGCTTCGAGCCTGATTGAACACCTTAGTCTGGATTTCATAATCGAACTTGCCCCAGACTTTATTCTCCCTGGAAGGAGTGTGGTTCGACACAAGGCAAACACCATATTCATTGATATAGCTGTCACCTATCTGACCCGGAAACTCAAACCAGAGTCCCGCCAGACGGTCGGGCGCCGCAGGGACATTATAGATGTTAAGCATTTTGTCTCCAGGGATGTCCTCATTGTGCCCTAGATAGACATATCCGTCGGTGGTCGCCTTTGGTCCGGCGAGGATTCCGAAACTTAATACGGTAAGCAAGAGGAAGTGACTCATAGCCTCAAATATAATATTTTATATTAACTTTGGCGGGATTAGCCATGCCATCAAGATGGAGAAGAAGAACGGAAAGATACTAGTTGTGGACGATAACCTGGGGATTCGCCAGGCACTTAAAATCTTGCTGCCGATGTACTTCGAGGCGGTTGAGACTATTCCCTCCCCCTCGACACTGGTCTCCACTCTGGAGAGTTTCAGGCCCGATGTGGTGCTTCTTGACATGAACTTCAACACCAGCATAAACACCGGTAATGAAGGGTTATATTGGGCTGGGGAGATCAAGAAAATGGCTCCGGATGTGGAGGTGGTGCTATTCACCGCTTATGCGGATATACAGCTGGCTGTGGAGGGGATGAAGCGGGGCGCCTTTGATTTCATCGTGAAGCCATGGGACAATGAGAAACTGATTGAGGTGCTGACTGGTGCGAGGGATAAGGCCAGGAAGGCGATGGGCAGGGATGCCCGATCAAAGTCGAGCATGACAGGCGGAACACCGGGCATGACGGCTATGTTCTGGGGCACATCAAAGCCCATGACGGCCATCCGGAAGGCTTTTGAAAAGATCGCCCCTACTGACGCCACGGTCCTAATCACGGGAGAGAACGGAACGGGAAAAGATGTGTTGGCCTGGGAAATACACGCCCATAGCCTCAGGAGTGGGGAACCGATGGTGGCGGTGGACGCGGGCGCCATCACCGAGACTCTATTTGAAAGCGAGCTATTCGGCCATGTGAAAGGCGCTTTCACGGACGCCCACACTGACCATGTGGGCAAATTCGAGCAGGCTGACGGAGGAACATTGTTCCTCGATGAGATAGGCAATATTCCCTTACATCTTCAAGCCAAGTTGCTGAGAGTGATTCAGAACCGCAGCGTAATCCGGGTAGGTGGCACCGAGGCCAGGCCTGTAAATATACGCCTGATATGCGCCACGAACATGGATCTGGAGGCGTTGGTGCGGGAAGGCCGGTTCCGTGAGGACCTGTATTACCGCATCAACACCGTCCATATCGCCCTGCCACCTTTAAGGGAGCGTACCGAGGATATCGTCCCGCTAGCGGAGAGGTTCATAGACGAATTCTCCCTGAAATATCACCGCCAAATCTCAGGGCTGGACGACAGCGCCGCCGAAATCCTGAAGGGACAACGCTGGAGCGGCAATATACGAGAACTGCGGAACCGCATCGAGAAAGCGGTGATTCTGAGTGATTCAAAGATTCTTTCGGCAAAGGACATCCAGATAGATGCCCAATCACAGTCGGGCATGACAGCAATGCACCTGGGCATCCCTGGTCATTCCCGGCTTGACCGGGAATCCATGGCCGAAGAAGATGAGCAGATGGTCCGTGACGCCATGGAACGCACCCGGGGCAATATTTCCGCCGCCGCGAAAATGCTTGGGGTAAGCCGGCCCACACTCTATGCGAAACTAAAGAAATACGGCCTTTGATGCCCGATCACAGTCGGGCATGACAGACGGTATACCTGGCATGACATTATGGAAACTTGGCAAATCATATCGCTGGTAGCTATCGTCGCGATTATCGTGGCGGTTCTAGCCATCATCCGCACACGCCATAAGGATATCAAGAAGGTAGCCTACATGATGGACGCCATGGAAGACGGGGAACTGAATTTCCGCTTCCAAGACAAGAACAGGTTCAACCGGACGCTTAACCGCATCAGGACTATCTTCGAGAAGCAGCGTCAGCAGCACGAGCAGGATTCCTGGACCAAACTCATCCGGGTGCTTACCCATGAGATCATGAACACCGTCTCCCCGATCGCTTCCTTGTCCGACGCCCTTGCCAAGTCTGTGGATGAGAACGGCTATAGCGAGCTTGACGTCAAGGCTGGACTAGAGACCATATCCGATTCCTCAAAGAATCTCATTGACTTTGTAAAGACATATAGGGAACTCTCCGGAGTGGCAAAGCCAGTGCGGAAGGCGTTGGTCCTGAATGATTTGATAAACAGTGTCATTGCCCTGAACAGCGAATATACGGCATCATGCGGCGCCGTCTGCTCTTATCACCCCGAAGATGATGACCTGATGGTATTCGCCGATGAGGGGCAGATTTCCCAAATATTCATAAACCTCATCAAAAATGCCCTGCAGGCTGGTGCGAAGCACATCGATATAACCGCCAAAATGGGCAAGGATGATGAGGTGATCGTCGATGTGGCTAATGATGGTGAACCTATTCCTGTAAGCAGCCAAGAGCAGATTTTCATTCCTTTCTTCACGACTAAAAAGGAAGGCTCCGGAATAGGATTGTCAATATCTCGTCAGATCATGCGCAACCACAACGGCAGTATCGAACTGACGCAAAGCGACGCCAGTCGGACTGTCTTCGAATTGATATTCAGGTAGTTCTCAGGAGATCTCCACCCTCAAGTCCTTTGCCAGGGTGAGTATTTTCTTTGAGGTCTCCGTGCTTTTCAGAAGCTTTGTCCGGACCTGAAGGATAGCTTTCTCTTCAGCGACAATGAACGAGTCAATGTCTATCTTCTTCGCTTTCGCGGAATCCATGAACTCCAGAAGCCTCTCGCTGGTGACCGGGGAAAGAGAGACGGTGATTATCCGCTCGCTGTATTTACTTGTGATGAAATGCATTGCCTCAAGACAGATTATTGTGAAAAGCATGGCGGCTATGGCTATGGCATACATGCCGGCGCCACTGGCCAATCCGATCGCCGCCGCTACCCATAGACCAGCCGCGGTGGTGATGCCTCTGACCACATTTTTCTGGAAAATAATGACTCCGGCACCGATAAAACCGATACCTGACACCACTTGGGCAGCTACCCTCGCGTGGTCAAACTGACCCGTAAAGGCATACTGCGAGATAATCATGAACAAGGCACTGCCCAGCGCTACTATGAAATGGGTGCGGACTCCCGCCTCTTTTGCCCTGAACTCGCGCTCAAAACCAATCGCTCCGCCAAGAAGGCCGGCAACGAAAAGTCTTAGTATGAAATTCCACTCTATTGTCATATCATTATCGGTTTAAAAAAATCCAGGAGTAATGTTAAGCCACTTTAGGACTGTCTGCCCGAACAGCAGGATGAGGAACCATGAGAAGGTCATCATCGTGATGCCGAATTTGAAGGCGTCAGTCTGACTATATTGGTTTGTGTTGTAAAGAAGAGCCGCCGGCTTGCTGTTGAAAGGAAGCACGTAGCAGTGCTCGATGAGCATGGCGACCGGAAGGGAAAGACTCATTGGCATGAACCCGAACCTCTGCTCTACTCCGAGAGCGATCGGAACGAAAACCATAGTGCGGATAGTCTTGCTCTGGAACACCAGTCCAGAATACATCATCAGGAACGTCAAAACCACGTACAACACCCAGAACGGTGTGTCAGAGGTTATTCCCATCGAGTCAAAGGCGGCGTTGACCATGGTGTTCGGGAGGTCTGTCGCATTTAGTCCGCTTCCAAGCACGTATGCGCCAGCGGAGAAAAGCATCAGGTGCCATGGGATGTCCACGTCATTCCACTTCACCACCCCGATACCAGGCAGCAAGGCCAATATGGCTCCAATCAAAGCCACGATAGTCTCGTCAATATTATGGAAGGTGCCTTTGGTGACCCAGAGGAAGAGGACGACAAGGAATATCGAGACTGCCCTCCACTCCTGCGCGGTCATCTTGCCCATGGAGTCCAGCTCGACTTTAAGGCGATCTATACCACCCTCTATCTGCGGTTTTTGCTCTTCCTTTTTCATCGGGAAGAAGACATACATACCGACCAACAGACCAACGACCAGGATAATGATGCTCATTGGTCCAACAGCTATCAGCCAGTCCGAGTAACCGAAGTCGCAGGAGCCCAGGAAACCGGCTATCAAAGAGATGGCGAGCAGATGGGCTCCTGAACCAGTGTAGAAGGCATTCGCCCCGATATTAACCTGGAATAAATTCTGTATCACCAGATTACGTCCAAAGTTATTCCTATTCCCGTCGGAGGCTCCATAGATCGCGCATATCACCATGAAGATAGGCAGCATGATGGTCGCCTTGACAGTGGTCGCGGATATGAAGGCGGAAAGAACCAGGTTGATCACGAGGAAACTCCAGAGCACACCTTTCGCGCTCCGGCCGAATTTGATCACGAACGCCAAGGCAAGCCTTTTGGCGAACTGCG
>JAFROA010000460.1 GCA_017429885.1 Bacteroidales bacterium
CTTATATGAATAACCAATCTTTCTTCAAAAGGCTGGTTCTGACAGCCTTGAGCCTTGTGGTCGGAACGGGCGTTTTCGCCCAGTCTCCGATACAAGGTGTTGTTGTTGACGGACAGGGAGCGCCCGTAATCGGAGCGTCCGTATTCGTCAAGGGAGATTCCTCCAAAGGAGCCGCTACTGATGTCGATGGAGTCTTCTCCCTTGCTGTCCATGAAGGGGTCACGCTTGTCGTGTCTGCCATCGGCTTCCAAAGTGTGGAAATTCCCGCATCTTCCGGAATGAAGGTTACCCTGGCCGAGGACACTGAGTTTCTTGACGATGTTGTCGTTGTCGGTTACGGAACACAGAAAAAGGTCAACATGACCGGAGCCGTGGGCTCCATCAAGAGTGAGTCAATCAACAAGTTCGCCAACAGCACCACGGCCTCGATGCAGGGTGTCTCTCCCGGACTCACCATCCTTGACAAGGGTGGTGCCCCCGGAAGGGCAAACACAACTTTGAGAGTCAGGGGTATCACTACCATAAATAACAGTGACGCCCTCTTGTTGGTTGATGGTGTGGAGCAGAGGATAAGCGATGTCAATCCCGACGACATCGAGAGTATCTCGATCCTCAAGGATGCTTCAACCTCCGCGATTTACGGATCAAGGGCAGCCAACGGAATCGTCCTGATCACCACCAAGCGAGCCAAGGAGGGAGATGTCAGGATTGATTTCAACGCCTACGGCGGAATTCATCAGGTGACCAACAAGCCGCAGCACATGGGAACCGTGGATTACATGCGCCAGCAGAACGAGGCTTTCATCAACAATGGAGCGAATCCCCGTTATTCCGAGGCTTTCATCAACGCTTGGATCCAGAATCATGAGTCCGATCCTGTCACGTACCGTGAGGCCAACCAGTGGCAGAACACGGTATATCATACCGGGATAGAGCAGAATTACGCCCTCAACGTAAGTGGCGGCACTGAGAAAGCCAAAGGAATGATGTCCTTGAGATACAACAACAAGGATGGTGTGATTGACAATTTCAATTCAGACATAAAGGAAATAAGGGTTAATACCGATTTCAAGCCGTTGCCTTTCCTCAAACTCTCGGCCGATGCCGATT
This sequence comes from Bacteroidales bacterium, assembly GCA_017429885.1. GTDB lineage: Bacteria > Bacteroidota > Bacteroidia > Bacteroidales > UBA932 > Cryptobacteroides. The sequence goes on from JAFROA010000460.1 coordinate 1,111, forward strand.
TCCGATCCAACTACTCCCTTAGTCCCGCCGACGCCTATGACTATGATGTGGCAGGTGGTGGAATCTTCTACTCAATGTTCCACGCCACCCAGTTCGTCGTACCCCAGTATCCTGACGGTACCTATGGGCTTGGAAATAAGAACGCCAGCCCGCTCGTGCTGGCAAGGATGAATGGATCCGACAAACAATGGGACAATCTCTTTATAGGTAGTATCAAAGCAGAAATTGACCTTTTCAAAGATCTCAAGTTCACGACCCAACTGTCAGAAAGGTACAATTTCTACAAGCAGGTGATTTTTAGAAACAAATACACGGTATCCGACTCTAACTATCTCAACTGGGGTTCCACGGCATCCGGCAAGGAATACACTCCTCCCACTTCGGCCAGGACGCGCAATGTATCCAGAAACTCCATGGACGACTACCGCAGGGACATCAATGAGTACACACTAAACCTCCTTCTCAACTACAAGCATCAGTTCGGAAAACACGGTGTCGAGGCTCTGTTCGGTTTTTCTCAAATTGAGAACAAGTGGTCGCACAACGAGGCTAAAAGGTATGACTTTTACAATAACGATGTTCAATCCATCAACATGGGATCGAAAGAGGGGATGGAATCATATGGCTATGATAATGCCTACGCACTCCAGTCATATTTCGCAAGAGCTAACTATAATTTCGACAATCGATATCTTTTGGAGGCCAACATCAGGTATGATGGAACATCCAGATTTACAGGAGACAACCAATTTGGCGTGTTCCCGTCTTTTTCCGCGGCATGGAGAATTTCCAATGAGCCTTTCTGGGAGCCGCTCAAGGGTGTGATCAACGACTTGAAGATCCGGGCCTCCTGGGGAAAGACCGGTAATCAGACAGCCGGATTGTATGCTTTCTATGAGTCCTACTCTTCAACCACCTACAATTTCGGTGGAAGCGTAGTTCAAGGTTACATGCAGAACGCGCAGGCTAACAAGGAGATAAAATGGGAGACTTCAACCCAAACCGACGTGGGTATAGATGCAGGTTTCTTTAATAACCGGCTCACAACCACGGCTGATTACTATTACAAGAAAACGGATGGTATTCTTGTAAGTCTTCCGATAGCCTCTGTCATAGGCTTGGATGCTCCAGTTCAGAATGCAGCCGTGGTTGAAAACAAGGGGTTTGAATTCGCTGTCGACTGGAAAGACCAGGCCGGAGACGTTTTCTACACCTTAAATTTCAACATTTCCAACAACTGGAATAAAGTGCTGAGCCTCGGCGGAGCCAACCCCACTTTGTCCGGAGGCGCTTCCGACGTTGTTACAACAGTACGTGAAGGATATCCTATCAACGCATACTGGGGATATAAGACTGACGGACTGCTTACTCAAGCTGACATTGACGCTAAATACCCTGTATATGATTCCAGGATGAGAGCTGGAGACGTCAAGTATCTGGATCTGAACAATGACGGCTCAATCAATTCAGATGACTATGATTATATCGGGAACGAATTCCCCAGATATCCTTTCGCTTTCGGAGGAACCGTAGCATGGAAAGGATTTGACTTCGCTATGCAATGGCAGGGAGTGATTGACGCTTCCACGCGTATTTCAGGTGCCTTGACCGAGGGTGGTGCCTTTGAAGGATTTACCTTGAACTTGTTCACCGACCATTGGACAGAAGACAATACTTCAGCAAGGTTCCCGAGACCAAGAAAGAGTGTTGACTACAATAACTGGATGTCCGATTTCTGGGTTATCAGCGGAAAATATCTCCGACTCAAAAGCGCAAGTATCGGATACACATTACCTGCGTCAATCACCAGAAATGTACGCATTGAAAAGGCCCGTTTCTATATCGCCGGAACCAATTTACTGACTTTCTCTCCTTTGAAGGAATGGGGAGTTGATCCCGAATTCCTCTCAGGACGCTTCCTTTACTATCCACAGACATCGGCTTATGTCCTAGGAATAAACTTAACATTCTGACAGAGTCTGCAATTAAAAAGAGAATCTTTGGGTTATAAAAATTGAAAAACACGATGAAAAAAATATTCTTGATTCTTTTCTCGGCATCCGCTGTGGTTACAGGATGCAGCGATGTCTTGAATACGATTCCAACAGACCGTCTTTCTTCTGAGATATATTGGCAGACAGATCAAGATGCGGAGTATGCGTCCAATGCGGTATATCGGTTCCTCGAAGGCCCTGGAACCATCATTTCCAGAGAAAGTATGACGGATATCGCAAGATCCACATTTCAGAACTCGGCTGAGAATCCTGTTGAACTAGGGGTGGCCGATGCCTTGTCCGGCATCTTCTCTTCTGCCTGGAGCGATATGTACAGAGGTATACGTCGTTGCAACGACTATCTGGCAAACGTGGATAAGATTACTCCGAAGGATGTATCCCTTGTAAAACAATATACTGCAGAAGTAAGAACCCTGAGGGCTTATTATTATTCACGTTTGGTTTCTTATTTTGGAGCGGTTCCCCTCATTAAGGAACCCATCTCAATCTCAGAATCAAAGGAGATTACCAGAACACCTGTTTCAGAAATATACGACTTCATAGAAACCGAGTTGAACGAGGCTGTCGTCGACCTTCCTGTCAACGCTAAAGTCGCTGGCCGCATTACACGTGGTGCCGCTCTGGGAATCCTTGCAAGGACAATGCTTTTCGCCGCCGGAAATGTTACAGGGGACGATGCCAGATCCTCCTCCTACTATCAAAAAGCCAAAAACGCCGCCGATGCGGTGATTTCACTTGGAAAATACTCCCTGTTCAAGAGTTATGAGAATATGTTCCTTTATGCGAACGAGAACAATTGCGAAGTAATATTGGATGTTCAATACATCAAGGATTACTACAGCAATTCGGTGATGAATAATTTCGGACCCGTTTCTCTGGGAAACAATGGATCTTCGGTTTCCGTTTCTAAAGTTCTTGTGGACGAGTATGAAACTGTAAATGGTTTGCCGATTGATAAAGACAACTCTTATGATCCTTACCATCCCTATGACAACAGGGATCCCCGCCTTGGTTACACGATCTTCTATCCAGGAAGCATCCTGCCTAACGGAACGATTTTCAACTCTATTCCCGGATGCGGTTCAGCCGATGCCATCGGAGCCAGCTACCAGGTGTCCAAGACCGGACTCAATCCCCGGAAGTATTTGAACCCTGAGGATATAGGCACCAGCAACAGGACAAATTGCGGAATCAACTTCGTCCTGCTCAGGTATGCGGAAATCCTTCTAACCGCCGCGGAGGCCAGAATTGAGATGAATCAGGATCTTGAAGGCGCGAGGAACCTCATCAACCAGATACGTTCAAGGGAAGATGTGGCCATGCCACCTGTCTCCGCTTCCTCCCAGGAAGATCTTCGCAAGGCTGTCAGGCACGAGAGGATGGTCGAGCTGGCCCTTGAGGGCAATCGTTTCTTCGATGTGCGACGCTGGAAAATCGCGGAGCAGGTCTGTACCACCACCAAGGTCGAAGGAATACAGTATGTGGACGAGAATGGCAAGCTCGTCACCTGGTCAGAGGACTTCCCAAAGAAGTTCACCGCCAAGGATTATCTCTGGCCCATTCCTTATAATGAAAGACAATTGTGTCCCGGTCTTACTCAGAACGACGGATGGAATTGAGTTAATAATTGGTTGTTTAGTGAAAGCCGCTCCCGTTTTTCACAGGAGCGGCTTTTATTAATGCTTCTCTAGAATTCAAGAGGACGACCCCTGTAGAAGTCAAGAAGTTTAGCCGAATATAGGTACTCGTACCGCGAACGGACAAGGTCAGACTCGGCACGGAGGAAGGCGTCCCTGGACTCGTTGAACTCCGTGATGTTGGCCTTGCCATTCTCATATTTCGCCATCACAAGCTCGAAAGACTCTTTAGCGCTATCCCTCGCCTGATCGCTTGAGCGATACTTCTCCGAGGCAGCCACAGCGTTGTAGTACGCCTGCTGGATCTCCTTGTAAAGGGTCTTCTTAGTATTTTCGAGCTGGAGCATCTGGTTTGTCCTTGACAATTCCGCCGCGCGAACCTGGTTTCTGGTCTGGAATCCGGTGAAAATCGGCACACTGAGCGAAAGACCCAGATACTGGCTGAAATTGTGCTTGATTTGCTCCATGAAAGCGGCTGACGGGGCGGCGCTCATCGTATAGTAATTAGTGCCGATACCTCCATTAGCGCTGATTGAAGGAAGAAATGCTCCCTTGGCGCTTTTTATGGAAAACTCAGTGGCGTCCAAGCGGAACATCTCCGCCTTAATTGCCGGCTTATTCTCTAATGCCTCTGCATATATATCCTCCGGATTCCCGAGAAGTATGCCCTCAATGGGAACATCGGGGCGCACTATGCTGAACTCTTCAGGATCAGGTAGTTCCAAAAGCTGAGACAAGTCCAGCAGGGATAAGTTGAGATTATTTCTGGCCTGGGTGGCGGATAGACGGCTCTGCCCCAAGGCGGCTTTCTGCTGGGCAACCTGAGCCGGAGAGGCCTTGCCGTTCTCAAGCATCGTTGAGAGACGCTCAACCTGCAGGGAATCTATTCCGACCTGGTTCATGGCCACGTCCAATAATTCCATGTTATAGAGTATCTGGACATATGCCTGCGCCACGGCAACGCTCATGTCCTGCCTAGCCTTCTCCAAGTCGGCAGTGGACGCTTTGAGGTCCAACTCGCTCTCCTTGATGCTGTTATTGATCCTTGAACCCTGGAAGATAGGAACGGCTGTTCCAAGAGAGAATCCGGTGCTGGTCGTGTTGGTGTTGGAATATGTGTTATCAGCGGTGAGTCCGCGACCGAACGAGAAGTTCTCGCTTGCGCTTCCGCTGACCTGTGGCAGGCGGCTTCCTTTCGCAGTCTCAAGCCTGAGCTCCTGCTGCTTGACCTGAAGCTCATTCTGCTTGAGGGTTATGTTGTTCTCCTGGGCGTGACGGACACACTCCGCTAAAGTCCAGGGGCCGCTATGGGTCTGCCCGAAAGCGACCCCTGACATCAAATAAACGGTTATGGGTAAAAAATGTAATAGTCTCATCACTTCTTCTCGATTATCTGGTTGCCACGAACCTTGTCTCCTTCTTTGAGACCAGATTTTATCTCGATGTTGATGCCATCGGAGAGCCCGGTCACGACAGGTGTCTTATCATATTTCTTCTCTCCAGAGACAACATAGACAAAAGTGGAGTCTCCCTCGAAAGCGATAGCGCTTTCAGGCACGGAGAGCACTCCGTCGACACCCTCAAGTTGGATTTCAGCATTGGCGCTGTAACCGGAGCGGACGGTCACACCCTCAGGCACCGTGACAGCAGCCTTGATCTCAAACTCATTGGTGCCATTCTTCTCTTGCGCTTTCGGGGAAATGAACTCCATCACGGCATCAAAAGAAACGTCTTTCAAAGCACCCACGGTGATTTTCATCGGGACACCCTCGCTGACGCGGCCAACCTCGGTCTCATCGATGAAGCCATCGAATATCAGGTCCCCCATATTCGCCACAGTTGCGATGGTCGTTCCATCATTGAACGTATTGCTCTGGGTCACGGAGTTACCAACTTTAACGGGAATATCCAAAATCAATCCGGAAATAGTTGACCTGATGAGTGTTGAGCTCGACCTTGCGTTGCTCTTCGACACTCCGTCGCGAACAACCTCGAGGGTCTCGATGGCGGCGGCTTTCTCCTCTTTCGCCTGGGCAAGGGCCTGACGCACCTGGTCCTACTCCTCGGCGCTGACAAGA
>JAFROA010000461.1 GCA_017429885.1 Bacteroidales bacterium
CCGGAGTGGCTTCAGCAGACCGCTTTCTGGATATGGAACAGGGGCCGTTCGTCCAACGTGCTTAAGGAGGCGGAAGACATACAGGCTCGCCTGGGTCTCCCCGTGAACGCCAATTGGTATTGGTGGCATGGCTGCCCTTATGACGAGGGCTTCCCTGAATACATACCTCCTAAAGAAGGAGAGGAGTCATTCAAGGCGGCGGTGGAGCATGCTCACAAGCAAGGCATTCATAGTCTCGTGTATATGAACTCATATCAGTGGGGAGACTCAACTGACAGTTATGAGGCTGAGGGAGCTGCCGCTTATGCCGCGAGGCGGGAGAACGGGGATACTTACCGCCACGTCTTCGAGATATTCTCAGGCAACGGATTGACACCTATGTGCATGGCGACCCAATTCTGGAGGGATAAATACTCCTCCTTATGCGATACGGTTGTAAATCGCTATCATGTGGATGGTGTTTATATGGATCAGGCCTGTTCAAACAGGGCATGCTACAATCCCGCTCACGGCCACAGCCTTGGAGGAGGCAATTACTGGCACGATGGCTTTGGCAAGCTTACCGCACAGATTCGGGAAAAGTTTCCGGAGGGTTCAGACGCCATGCTGGCAGGAGAGGGCTCTGCTGAGGACTGGATTCCCCTTCTTGATGATTTCCTGACCCTCCAGCCTTCACAAGAGCGGTACTCCGGGGTAGGAAAGAGCGAACCTATCCCCATGTTTCAGGCGGTCTATCATGATTACGCCATGACCTACGGCAGTTACTCTTCCCTCGTCTATCCTCCATATGATGAGCTTTGGCCGAAAGAGTTTAGTCCCGCTAATGCGGAAACACTTCTGCCAGAGGAATATAACATGCAATTCAGGATGGAGCAGGCCAGGTCATTCACTTGGGGAATGCAGCCGACATTGGCGAACTACCACTCATTCCTTTTTGACGAAAGGCCGTTGGAGATGGGATATCTTGTGGATCTGATAAAGACTCGTTACAACGCCTTGGATTATCTTCTCTACGGGCAATTCAGGGCCATTCTCGAGCCAGAGTCCAAGGAGGTCACGATCCCTATCTCAAAGGTCAGCATTTATGCGGGAAGGAAGGGTGATACCGTAACCCGTTACGAGAAAAAGACAAGGACCATGTTTTCCAGCGCGTGGCTTTCAAGTGCTGGGAATGTCGGAATCGCGGTCTCGAATATCCTCGATGAGCCGGCGGAGTTTGTCATGACGGTTGATGCCGCCAAGTTCGGTGCGGCTCCGACAGGAAAAGTGAATATAATCTCGGCTGAAGGGAAGGTTTCATCAGGAGGTTATTCTGACGGGGATGTCATAAAGTGTATGATTCCTCCCAGGAGCAGCCGTGTGATAGAATTGACAAAATAATATCAAGGGGATGAGCGTTATAGTGGTTATATCGACAGTATTGGCGTATTTGCTTTTCATGTTTGCGATAGCATGGATGGCAGGGAAGGACAGCGACAATTCTGCGTTTTTCACCGGATCCAGGAAGTCTCGGTGGTATGTGGCGGCATTGGCGATGATCGGGGCTCCTATGTCGGGGGTGACTTTCGTGTCCGTGCCTGGAATGGTTGCCTCAAGCGGTTTTGGCTATCTTCAGATGTGTCTGGGGTTTGTGGTTGGTTACCTTGTGATCTCTTTCGCGCTCATTCCCTTGTTTTACAGGCAGAATGTCGTCTCTATCTATCAGTACCTTGAGAATCGCTTCGGTTTGTCATCCTACAAGACTGGAGCCTGGTTCTTCTTCGTGTCCAAGATACTTGGGGCGTCGGTAAGGTTTTTCCTGGTGTGCCTGATCTTCCAAATGCTTGTGTTCGAGCCTCTTTCTCTTCCTTTCTGGCTCAATGTCCTAATCTCTGTCTTCATCGTTTTCGCCTACACTTTCACTGGCGGGGTCAAGACGGTTGTATGGACAGACTCCCTGCGTACCCTGTGCATGATTCTGGCTGTAGTGCTTGGAATCGTGTTCATAGCCAAGAACCTTGGAGTCGGGCTCGGCGGACTTGTCAGCTCGGTCAAAGGCAGCGGAATGTCAAGGATGTTTTATTTTGACGATGTTAACGCCTCCCAGTATTTCTGGAAGCAGTTCCTTGGGGGATTGTTCACCGCCGTGGCGATGACCGGATTGGATCAGGATATGATGCAAAGGCCGTTAAGCTGCAAGGATCCCAGCGACAGTCGCAAGAACATGATAACGAGCGGGGTGATGCAGTTTTTCGTGGTAGCGTTGTTCCTTTGTCTGGGAGTCATGCTATATCAATTCGCCGCCACTAACGGGATCAGCGAGACCGGTGACAAGATTTTCGCGGCTGTGGCGACCTCCGGGCTTCTGCCAGGAGTGGTTGGAGTCCTGTTTATCATAGGCCTTGTGGCGAGTTCGTTTGGCGCGGGAGGATCCGCTCTGACCTCTCTGACGACATCTTTCACGGTGGATATCCTCGGAGCGATGAAGAAAGGAGAGTCTTCCCTGACGAAGACCAGGAAACTTGTGCATGTCGGAATGGCCGTCCTTATGGCGGTGGTGATCATCGTGTTCAACAAGTTGTCCAACACCAGCGCGATCAATGCGGTTTACACTCTCGCGAGTTATACCTACGGACCCATCCTCGGCATGTTCGCTTTCGGACTGGCTTGCAAGAGGAGAGTAAAAGACAAATTGGTGCCATTGGTCGCGATAGCGGCACCTGCTTTATGCCTGGTCTTGCAGCTGAACTCGGAGAGGTGGTTCGGAGGCTATAAGTTCAGTTACGAGATCCTGCTCCTCAATGCCATATTTGTTGTCATCGGATTAAGCTGCTTGATTGACAGGAAAAGCGACCTAGAGTCATGAGGATTCTGTTGATATTTCTGTCCATCTTCCTTGGTTGGCAGGATCCGGTGTTCAACGAGGAGAACCGGCTGCCGATGCGTGCCACTTTTGAGACTGACAAACCAGCGTTGTCGCTGGACGGCGAGTGGAGTTTCAAGGGATATTCATCCCCGGAAGGTCGTGACACTTTGTTCTATCGGGAAGATTTGGGTGAGGAAGGCTGGGGGACTATGCCGGTTCCGGGGATGTGGGAATTGAATGGCTTCGGCGATCCTGTCTATGTCTGTAATAATTATCCATGGCGCTGGCGGTATGAGAACAATCCGCCTTATCCTCCGGTCAAGGACAATCATGTCGGGCAGTACAGGAAAAGTTTCATCTGGGAAGTGATTGATCCTCAGGAAGAAGTGACTCTTAGGATCGGGGCTGTGACTTCCAACGTGAGGGTTTGGCTTAATGGCCGGTATGTCGGCTATAGTGAGGATAGCCGAATGGCCGCTGATTTCGACGTGACCGGGCTGCTCAGGGAAGGGAAGAACCTTCTGGCCCTGGAAGTTTTCCGCTGGTGTGATGGAACTTACCTTGAGGACCAGGACATGTGGAGAATGGCCGGAATATCCAGAAGTGTCGAGCTTGTACGCAGACCGAAAAAGCGGCTGGAGAATCTTCGGGTCGAGGCTTCCGCTTCCGGAGAGCTTCGCTTGGGTTTCAATACGACTCCTGGGGTTGGTAAGCTCAAGGTGCGTTTGGTATCTCCTACCGGGCGGGTACATCGCTGGAAAGTGGCCGTCAGTGGCAGTGAGTCTGTATTGGAGCGGACAGTCCGGCAGCCCATGCTTTGGAGCGCTGAGATCCCTAATCTATATTCACTTGAGATAGACGTATTTGACTCTGATGGCCGCAAGACTGAGACGGTGCGTACCGAAGTGGGATTCAGGGATGTTGAGGTTCGGGGCAAGGAATTGCTCGTCAACGGGAAACCTGTTCTCATCAAGGGCGTGAACCGTCATGAGATGGATCCCTACACAGGCTACCAAGTTTCCAGGGAAAGGATGCTGGAGGATATCAAGTGGATGAAACGGCTGAATATAAACGCTGTAAGGACATCCCACTATCCGGATGACCCCTACTGGTACACCTTGTGCGACCGCTACGGCATCTATGTGATGGATGAGGCTAATATAGAGTCCCACGGCATCGGCTACGCTCCTGCCACGACTCTGGCCAATAATCCGGATTGGGAAATAGCTCACAGGCAGCGACTTTCCAGGATGGTAGAGAGGGATCGCAACCATCCGTGCGTTATTATGTGGAGTCTTGGAAACGAGGCGGGCTTCGGGTCGAATATGAAGTCGAATTACACTTGGTGCAAGGAAGCGGACAAGACCCGTCCGGCTGTTTACCAGAATCTGGGCTGGAGAAATTATGAGCCCGGATATACGGACATCGACCTTATTCATTACAACTATCCTTCTGAGTTTAAACGCATAGCATTATCGCCAGACAGTTCCAATCCTTTGTTGCTACAGGAATATGCCCACGCCATGGGTAATTCCCTCGGTAATTTCAAGGAGTATTGGGATGTCATCAGGGCCTGCCATGGTTTTCAGGGCGGCTTCATCTGGGATTTCGCCGACCAGGCTCTTAGCCACAATGGCGGCTGGGCAGTCGGAGGCGATTATAATGATTATGACGCATGGACAGGCTCCCTTAACAGCAACGGCCTGTTGACATCTGACCGAAACCCCCACCCGCATGCCTGGGAGGCCGCTTTTGTCCATAGGAATATTATGGTCGAGGCCACTCCGGCTGAGGCCCTTGACGGAATAATCAATATTCATAATGAGTTCTTCTTCCAGGGACTGGAGAAATACCGCTTGAGTTGGCGGATACTCTCGGACGGGGAAGAGACCGGTCTAAACGGTATCGTGGAGAAGCTCGTGGTTCCTCCAGGTGAGACCCGTCCTTTCAGGCTCGGCTTCAGCGCTGGAGATCTGGAAAGGATTGAAGGAGAGGTGGTTCTGGACATGTCGTTCACTCTTAAAGAGAGCGATGGTCTTTTGGAGGCCGGTAACGAGGTGTCTTGGGCCCAGGTACTTCTTGGCGGGACTCCAAAGCGGTTGGACGCTGTCGCTCCGGATAAGTGGGAGTTGACATTCTCGCTCAAAGACGGTTTCTTGTACGGTTGGAAAGTGGGCGGGACTGAATTGTTGGAGATTCCGCTCTCTCCCTGCTTTGGCCGGGCTGTGAATGAAAATGACTTCGCCGCCAGTCTTCATAAAAAGATGGGAATATGGATGTATCCCGAGCTCACGCTGAAGGATATGACTTATGATGGGGATTACAGCGTTGAGGGTGAGCGGCTTCTGTTCTCCGGAGCCGGCCGTGTCAAGGCCTGGTACGCTATAGCCGATTCTATCCGCGTGACAATGTCGTACGTCATAAATGAAGATGGTTCTGTTGAGGTCGTGGAGGATCTTGACGCTCCGTCAGGTTGTCCAGATCTTTTCCGGGTTGGAGTGGAATTCGCTATGGGTGGCGGATTCGACAATCTCGATTTCTACGGACTCGGGCCGTTTGAGAACTATATCGACAGGAAATCGGCAGCGCGCCTGGGGCACTATAAACAGAAAGTCCAGGAACAGTATCATTGGGGCTATGTGCGCCCGCAGGAATCCGGAAATCATGAGGGAATCCGGCGCCTTAACCTTACCGATAAGAACGGGATAGGGATAGCTGTCGCCTCGGATGAACCTTTCTCCGGATCGGCTCTGCCGCTGTCAAGGCGGACCCTTGACCTGAGTATCCATGAGCCTGGACCTCAGCATAGACCGGTCCCTTTCACCTGGCAAAAGCATTATCATTCAGCGGATTTGCGTCCAGAGGGGAAAACCTTCGTTCATCTCGACCTGGTTCAGATGGGAGTGGGAGGCACCAACACCGGGGGAGCGCTTCCATTGCCGGAGTACAGGATCCCGGCTGGAAAATATTCATTCAGGTTCACTCTCAGATATTATTCTTATCTTTGTACGTTTAACAGTAACGTATGATTCTTATAGTTGAAAGTGGAGCGACAAAGACCGATTGGCTGGCATTCGAAGAGGAAGGGACCCGTGTGAATGTCAAAACCGGCGGGATGAATTTGGCATCTATACCCGAGGATGTTGTAAGGGGAGTGGTAGAAGAAGCCGCGGCAGGATTCTTAGAAAAGGGTATTTCCCGTTTTGATAGGATCCATTTCTATGCGGCGGGGCTGATCTGCCAGTCTTCGGAATCGATTCCTTCCATCGCCATTAATCTAGACAAGGTCCTGCGCTCTCTATTTCCGGAAGCCATGATCGAATATGCCTCTGACACCCTTGCCGCCGCGAGGGCTGTCTGCGGACATGAGAAGGGAATCGCCGCGATACTCGGCACCGGTTCCAACAGTTGCCTTTACGATGGTGAGAAGATCATCGGCAATATCCGCTCCGGAGGCTTCATCCTTGGCGATGAAGGCGGTGCGGCGAGGCTCGGTCGGATGTTCATGGCGGATTTCCTGAAGGGCTTGGTCCCCGAACCGGTCAGCGGCGAGTTCGCCATGGACTTTGAGGTTGACTACATGACTGTGGTGAAGAATGTTTACAAAGGTGAGACGCCTGCCGCATACCTTGGGTCATTTGCCCCTTGGATTACGTCCAGGTATGATTCGTGTGAATATATTAAAGAATTGGTGGACAGTAATTTCCGTGATTTCTTTGAAAGGGCTCTGACCAGGTACGGCACTGACTCACTCCCTGTGGGAGTTGTCGGTGGTTTCGGTTATGCCAACAGGGATATTCTCCGAAGGCTCGCGGGATCTTACGGGATCACATTCTCAAAGATAATAAAAGCCCCTGTCGAGGGACTTGTGGATTTCCATTCCGGGAGGGTTTAGCATGGAAAACAAGACGACCGAACAGTCATCAAGATATGACCACCTTGAGAGGATGAGCACCACCGAGTTGCTCTCCGCCATCAATTCGGAGGACAGAACTGTCCCTGAAGCTGTCTCCACCGCCATACCTATGATAAGGGACCTTGTCGATGGGATAGTGGAGAGAGTTTCCAGGGGAGGCCGTGTGTTCTATCTGGGAGCGGGGACAAGCGGCAGGCTCGGTGTCGTGGACGCTTCAGAGATACCGCCGACTTACGGGGTCCATAACGTGTTCATCGGGCTTATGGCTGGAGGTGACAGGGCTATCCGAGACGCTGTGGAAGGTGCGGAGGACTCCTGGACAGGAGGATGGGAAGACATGCTTCCATATTCCCCTACAAAGGATGATGTCCTCGTCGGGATCGCAGCCTCAGGAACGACTCCTTATGTTGTCGGGGCGGTAGAGGCCGCCAGGCGTAACGGGCTCCTGACCGGTTGCATCACCTGCAATGAGGGGTCGCCACTCGCCGCCGCTTCCCAGATCCCGATTATAGTGGTGGTCGGCCCGGAATTCGTGACCGGCAGCACCAGGATGAAGGCTGGCACGGCCCAGAAACTGGTTCTGAATATGATCTCCACCGCCTCTATGATACGTCTTGGGCATGTGCGAGGCAGCAAGATGGTTGACATGCAACTAACTAACAATAAGTTGGTTGACCGCGGAGCGAGGATGATCATGGAGGAGACCGGTCTTGCGGATTATGAATATGCCAAACGGATGCTACTCTCGCACGGCTCAGTCAGGGCCGCTGTGTTCTTTTATCAGACCCAGACAAATAAGGCATGACAATCCCTGAGAAATATCCTTCCAAACTTCTTGAAGACGCCGTGCAGGCCATCGGATCATTGCCTGGAGTGGGTAAGAGGAGCGCCTTGAGGCTTGCCCTTCATCTTTTGCGGCAGCCGCGGGAGAATGTCCATCATTTCGCTGATTCGATAGTCAAACTCCGGGACGAAGCGAAGTATTGCCAGGTGTGCAGGATGATCTCGGATGGGGACACATGCCCGATCTGCTCAGACAAGAGCCGGGACCATCGGACAATCTGTGTGGTCGAGAATGTGAGGGATGTCATGAGCATCGAGAACACAGGCCAGTTCCACGGGGTTTATCATGTTCTTGGGGGCATCATATCCCCGATAGCTGGCATCGGTCCTTCCGACCTTACTATCTCCGCCTTAGTTGATAGGGTCAAGGACATGGTATCTTCCGCGGCGTCAATTCCTTCCGAAGTGGAAATCATTCTGGCCCTGAGTGGTGACGTGGAAGGGGAGACGACGTCTTTCTATATCTATAGGCAGATTTCCGGCTATGGTGTGAGGGTGTCTTCCCTGGCCAGGGGACTCGGCTTCGGGGATGACCTTGAATATGCGGACGAATTGACCCTGGGCCGTTCTATAACAGGGCGTCAGCCCTTCAATCCGTAAAAGATGGTCGCTATACTGGCCGCCCTCCTGTTCGCCTTGTCGCTATGTGCCGACTGCTTCGCTGTCTCGGCTTGTTCAAGCGTGACTATCAAGGAGCTCTCTTGGAAGCGAGTCGCCGTTTTGGCGACCGTTTTCGCCGTGGTCCAGGCCGGTTTCCTTTTGTCAGGAGGGCTTTTCGGGGACTTGTTATCAGGCTTTGTGGGCCGGTTCGCACCCATCATCGGCTTCCTTCTCCTGTTATATGTCGGAGGATCGATGGTGATCTCGGCAGTGAAAGGTGCGGAGGAGGTCCGGGACTTGAATGGAATCAAGAATATCCTCATCGGAGCGGTGGCGACAAGTATCGACGCTCTGGCTGCAGGTATGTCCATGTCGATGGATGGGGAAAGCGTCGGTGACGCGATGATTAAAGTCATCGCTGTGCTTGTGGTCACGTTCATGTCCGTCATTCTCGGGGTGAAGGGCGGAATGAAAGTTGGTAGCCGTTATGGGCGACCGGCTCTCCTGACAGGCGGCATCGTTCTGATTCTCATAGGTCTCAACATCGTTTTTAACGTCTTGTAGCTCTGAATCTCTTGTTTTTGCGAAAATATTTATATTTTTGCAGACTCCGGTATTTTGCGGCGATATGATAGCGATCTTCTACAGAAAAGACGGCAAACTGGTGGTGGCCCAGTCCGAGAGGGATCTTTCCAAGCTCAGAAGGGAAGACGTCCTATGGATTGACCTTCTCTCTCCATCGAGTGAGGAGAAGCACACCGTGGACGACTTCCTCGGTGAGGAGATCCAGAGCCGCGCGCAGGCCGAGGAGATCGAGAGCTCATCAAGGTATTCAGAGACTGAGAACGCGATATTCGCCAACACGAACTTCCTGATGCCTGGTCCTGAGGACTATTCCATGGAGGCCGTCTCTTTCACATTCGTGGATAACTGCCTCACGACGCTCCGCGACGTCCCGCTCCGCTCTTTCACCGAGCTTCAGCGCAGGATAGTGGCAAAGCCACAGATGTATCCTAGCGGCTACACTGTGTTCGTGAGCATCATGGACCAGCGAGTCGACCTCGACGCTGACATGATCGAGCTCATGAGTAAGGAGATCGCCCAGTACAGCAAGAGGATCAACCAGCAGGAGGACATCAACGAGGACTTCCTCCTGGACATCAACCAGCTCCAGGAGAACACGATGATTGTCAGGGAGAATATCATAGATAAGCAGAGGCTGATCCAGAACATGATCAAGAGTGACAAGTACCCTCCGGAGCTTCAGGCTCGTTTCTCTGTCATTCTTCAGGACATCACCTCCCTGATCAACCACGCCAATTTCAGCTTTGAGAGGCTGGAATACCTCCAGGAAACCGTTTTGGGTCTTATCAACCTGGATCAGAACAACATAATGAAGATATTCACGCTTGTGTCGGTGCTCCTGATGCCTCCGACCTTGGTGGCGAGTTTCTATGGCATGAACGTGCCCCTGCCGTTCCAGGATAAGGGGTGGGCTTGGCTTAGCCTGTTCGTCTTCATGCTCATTCTGGTGGGGGTTGTCCTGTATATTTTCAGGAGGAAGAAAATGCTCTGATTTTTTCCTTCTTTTTCATTGTATATCAGATATTTTTCTCTATTTTTGCACGCTTTTCGACGAGGCTGGCCTGCCGGCTATGTTTCGTGGGGCGAAAAAATATTGTTAAACAACTAGTTATCTTTATTATCCATTATGGCAGAAGAAACAATGAATCCCGCCGTTGAGAACGTCGAGGCACAGCCCGAGGCTCCTAAGGCAGAAGTTAAAGAAACAAAGAAACCTACCCTCAACGCATCAGTCGCGCCTGAGGATTTCGATTGGGACGCCTTTGAGGGCGGCACCGAGATCTACGGCAAGAATGACAGGAAAGAGATTGAGGACGCTTATGATCAGACTCTCTCCAAGATCGTGGAGAACGAGGTGGTCGAGGGCACAGTCACAGCTATCTCCAAGAGGGAGGTTATCGTCAATATAGGTTACAAGAGCGAGGGTGTCATCCAGGCTCCTGAGTTCCGTTACAATCC
>JAFROA010000462.1 GCA_017429885.1 Bacteroidales bacterium
CATGGACAGAAGAGAATTCTTGAATATAGGCGCCGGAGCCGCTATGGCTACCGGATTCGCCGGAGTGTTGCCGGGATGTGCGGCGGTCGCGGCTGTTTCCGCGAATAATAGTAACTCTCCCATTCATCTGAAGGATGGTGAGGAGGATGGATCCCCGTTAAGGATGCGGTTCCTCGGCACTGGAGCGGCCGATTGGAAGGGCAGGGATGATCGAGGTGAGTTGAGAAGGCTTTCCAGCGTTCTGCTTGACAGCAAAGTACTTATCGACTTCACACCGTCGGATGAGGATATGATTCCTGAGGGCATAAAACCCGAGGTTATATTCTACACCCACTCCCACGGCGATCATTACAATCCCTCGGCGGCCCTGAGGCTCGGACTCAAACGCATACACCTTGGTTCTTCCTGGGTTGAGCGAGCTAAGGCAGATTTTGAGAAGGCTTCCAAAGAAACCGGCATCAAAGTCCCAGAGATAGTTCCTCTCTCCCCCGGAGATAAAGTGACGATAAGCGGGATGACACTAACGGCCCTTCCGGCGAACCACGCCACAGGAGACCTCAAGGAGCAGACTCTCATGTACCTGATCGAGAAACAGGATGTCAGGGTTCTTTACGCCACTGACACCGGAGGCATTCCCGCTATAGCGGCAAGGCTTATCGGCATAGATCCTCACGCCAAGGGAAAGGCCATAACAGGTCTTGTCATGGAGGCGACGATGGGAATGGACGGAGACGAGGATTTCAGGATATTCACACATTCAAGCGTCAAGACTGTAGAACGTACAGTCCACATGCTCCTGCGGGAGAGGCGTTACCTTCCTCAAGAAGGACAGCCTGCCTATCTCACTCATATGGCCCGCACACTTCACGGGACGCAGGCTGAGCTGGACGCCACGCTCCCTCCACCCCTGAAAGCAGCCTATGACGGGCTGGAAGTCACTTTCAAAGCTTAGCTCTAACTCCAAAACAATGAGAAAAACAATAATATCAATTATCGTCATCCTCTTTGCTCTGCCAATGTCGGTAGTATCCGTTGGCGGCCAGACCGCCATCCAGCAAAGATGCGTCCACGGTACTTTCAAACATCAAGGCTTGAGCCGGGAGTACTATCTCTACACGCCCGCCGGATTAAAAGAAGGAGCCCCGCTGGTGCTTTGCCTTCATGGATATGGTGGATCTGCCGCAAACGGTAAAGTTGAGCTTATGGATGCCGCAGACAGGCATGGATTCGCGATTTGTTATCCGGACGGAAGCCTTGATCCTAAAGGCAAAAAAAGCTGGAATGTGGGCTATCCTTTCCAAAAGGGCATGCGAACCGATGATGTGGACTTCATAGTGAGACTTTCCAGACACCTGAAGAAAAAACACGGTTACAAAGAGGCATTCTTGACAGGTATGTCAAACGGAGGTGAAATGTGCTACCTGACAGCCCAGAAAAAGCCGGAGGCATTCAAGGCTATCGCCTCTATCGCGGGCCTCACTTTGACGGACATGATGCCCCTGAAATACAAAAAACCAGTCCCATTCATGGAAGTCCACGGCACGGAAGACCGCACCTCTGAATGGACAGGTGATCCGGAGAACGAAGGAGGTTGGGGGGCGTATATGGCTGTCCCGGCTGCCTTAAGCCATATTATCGCTTCAAACGGATGCGTCAGTGAGACTACCACCAACCTGCCTAGGAAAGAGGGACGTAATCAAGTGATACTCCATCATTTCCAAGGAGGTGCCGCAGATGTCTTGGTCTATAAGGTTATAGGTGGAAACCACAGCTGGTCAGACAAAGACATGGACACATGCGACGCCATCCTGGAGTTCTTCAAAAAATACCTATGATTTCCGGAGTTCGACCCGGCGGATCTTCCCGCTGATCGTCTTTGGAAGTTCGTCCACAAACTCAACTATTCTAGGATATTTATATGGAGCCGTCGTGCTTTTGACGAAGGTCTGAATCTCTTTTGCCAGATCCGGTCCAGCCA
>JAFROA010000463.1 GCA_017429885.1 Bacteroidales bacterium
ACGCTTTCGTTTTCTGGATTTTATGGTTGTAAACCGCGATCGAGTTCCCTCCTAACATCGAGACAACCTTCATGCTCGGGATGTCTGTCTCCCCGTCACCGAAGTAAATCATGTGCGGGTAGGGGATCCTCTTCTTCTCATCCGCTACGCTCTCATTGACTTTCTTGTTGTCATGGGCACTGAATATACCCTTGCTGATCTTGAAAAGGAACTGGGTCTTGGCGGTGTAGTCGACAGCGATTCCCGGCCAGACAGCCTCGCCCTCATCGTTATAAATATAACTGCAAGCGAAAATATACTTGAACTCAGAGGCAATAGGGGAGCCTTCGATAATCTCCTTCAGCCCGGAGGAGTTGATATAGTGCTCGATCTTAACTCCCTTGCTCTTGCCATATTCGTTTACCAAGGAAAACCACTCCCTCACGCCTTCGAACAACTCGATGTCCTTGCCGAAACGGCGCAAATCCTCTTTCCTCAGGGAAATGCCATTTTTCCCAGCCTCGTCTTTCATCATCTTCATGTAAGACAGCACGTTGCTGGCGTCCTGCCCGGCGGCCAGGCCATCGCTCATCGTCCAGAACTCCTGTGGGGTCTTTCCGATGGCCTGAATGAACCCGAATTCCTGCATATTGCCAGGTGAAAGAGTGCCATCGAAGTCGTAGATGAGGGCTACAATCGGTTTTTTTCTCATTGTCAGTCTGTCATTTCGCCACAAATATGCCTTTTTCACGGATTAGTGGCAATCTGCGGCAAAGATAACACATTAATGGATTTGTATTTTCATTCCATATGACTATTTTTGTTTTAGATACTATCTATTTATGGATCATTACTTATATCTTCTTCAGCAGGCCACCCGTAAATTCTGGGACAAGTCCGCGCTCAACACTATCGACGGCGAGTCGTTCACTTATTCACAAATGGCGACCCTCATAGCCAAGTTCCATCTCTTTTTCGAGACAATCGGTGTCAAGAAAGGGGAACATATAGCCCTTTGGGCCAGGAACAGCGCCAGATGGGGAATGTCATATCTCGCTGTCAACACTTACGAGACAGTGGTAGTCCCTATCTTGGCGGATTTCACCCCGGAGAATGTGGAGTTCCTGCTCGAGCACTCCGACAGTGTAGCCCTCCTGACGAACGCCGACAAGTTCTCCAAGTTTCATCTTGAGAAGAACCCGGCCATCAAGTTCGCCATAGACGTTGACAATCTCAAGGTGTTGTATTGCGCCGATCCCGGCATTAAAGGTATTTGGAACAACATTGACAATCTGTTCGCCGAGAAGTATCCCGATGGGTTCGGCCCGGAGGATGTCGTTTATCCGACAGACAATTGGGATGACCTCGCCGTGATCAATTACACATCCGGCTCCACTGGCAATCCTAAGGGTGTGATGCTGACTTACAGGAACTTCTGCGCGACTATCGAGTTCAGTCAGGTGAACCGTCCGACCAATGAGCATCAGAGGATGATCTCCATGCTCCCGATGGCTCACATGTACGGCCTCGTTACAGAGTTCATTTATCCCCTGTGTTACGGAACTTCCATTTATTGGCTCGGCAAGACCCCGACTCCTTCCACCTTGATGAAAGCCTTCCAGCAGGTCAAGCCATATCAGCTGATCACCGTACCGCTTGTTATGGAGAAAATCTTCAAGTCTAAGGTCAAGCCGATCGTGGATAAGCAGCCGGTGAAACTTCTCTGCAAGATTCCCGGGATCAACCAGATCATTTTCAAGAAGATCCACGACAAGATGATAGACGCTTTCGGAGGTGAGGTCCAGGAGTTCATCTTGGGTGGCGCCCCGGTGAGCCCCGAGGTGGAGAAGTGGTTCAAACTGATAAAGTTACCTTATATGGTCGGCTATGGTATGACCGAGGCGACCCCGCTTCTGGCTTATGTCGGATACAAGGATTATGTCGCTGGATCATGTGGAAAACCTGTGACCTGCGCTGATGTCAGGATTGATTCTGAGGATCCAGAGCACATCGCCGGTGAGATCCAGGCCAAGGGTGACAACATCTGCATCGGGTACTATAAGAACCCTGAGGCTTCCGCCAACGCTTTCACAGAGGACGGATATCTTCGTACGGGGGATCTCGGAATCATGGATAAGGATGGGAATATATTCATCAAGGGACGCAGCAAGTCTATGATCTTGTCAGCGAACGGCCAGAATATATACCCCGAGGAGGTTGAAGCCTTCATCAATGACCAGCCTTATGTAGGCGAGTCGGTTGTTGTGGATCGTTCCTCGAGACTTGTCGCTCTCGTGTATCTTGATCCTGACGCCATCAAGCGCGACGGGCTTGATGCTGAGGCGATTGCCGACCTCCCTGAGAGGATCAGGGTCAATTCCAACAAGAAACTCCCGAATTACAGCCAGATAGCCAAAGTCGAGATTCAGGAGACTCCTTTCGAGAAGACTCCGAAGATGTCTATAAAGCGCTTCCTTTACAAGTAGTGACATTTTGTCATATCCACCAGGAGTGGAACGTTATTTGACCATATCAAGTCAAAAATTACACATTGATATGGCAAATAAAACGCAGACTGGACAGATTGGAGTGACGACCGAGAACATCTTCCCGGTCATCAAGCAGTTTTTGTATTCGGATCATGAGATTTTCCTCAGGGAACTCGTCGCCAATGCCGTCGACGCTACCCAGAAGATGAAGGCGCTGGCCTCTAACGGTGAGTTCAAGGGTGAGCTCGGAGAGCTAAAAGTCAGCGTCGAGCTTGACGAGAAGAAAAAGACCCTCAAGATAATCGACAACGGTATAGGCATGACTGCCGAGGAGGTCGACAAGTACATCAACCAGATCGCATTCTCCTCAGCCGGCGAGTTTTTGGAGAAGTACAAGGATCAGAATATCATAGGACATTTCGGCCTTGGCTTTTATTCCGCTTTCATGGTCGCGAAGAAGGTCACCATCGAGTCCCTGTCATGGAAGGAGGGTTCGGAGGCGGTCCTTTGGAGTTGCGAAGGAAACCCCGAGTTCGAGATGGGACCCGCCAAGAAAGAG
>JAFROA010000464.1 GCA_017429885.1 Bacteroidales bacterium
GCGGGATATGTCAACTTATCATACTCCGGTGCTTTTGGACGAGACTCTCTCGCTCCTTGTCACCAATCCATCAGGAATATACGCAGACGTCACATTCGGAGGCGGTGGTCACACCGCCGGAATCCTTTCACGCTTAAATGAAGACGGTCACGTCATCGCCTTCGATCGTGACGCTGATGCTTTGGAGAACGCTATGGAAGACAAGCGTCTCACTATGGTCCGGGGAGATTTCCGCTTCATCCGGAACTTTGTCCTTCAGATCGTCCACGACCGGGAAGACCTACAAGGAAGGCTCGGTGAGGGACTGGACGGGATTCTAGCCGACCTCGGTGTGTCATCCCACCAGTTTGACACAGCTGATAGAGGCTTCTCGTTCCGCTATGACGCTCCCCTTGACATGAGGATGAACAGAGAGGGCGGTTTGACGGCGGCGGATGTCATCAATGATTATCCCAAAGAGGATCTGGAGAGGATATTCAAGATCTATGGGGAAGTGGACAACGCAGGAAGGATAGCGTCACTTGTCACTTCCGCCAGATCTTCCTCCAGGATAGAGACCACCGGAGACTTTGACAAGGCGATCGCTCCGGCTGTGCCTTCATTCGCGGAGCACAAATATCTGGCGAAGGTGTATCAGGCCCTGAGAATTGAGGTCAATCATGAGATGAGGTCCCTCGAGAAGTTCCTTCAGGGTGCCGCCGAGTCACTGAAAGCTGGCGGTATCCTCGCCGTAATCACTTACCACTCCCTTGAGGACAGGATGGTCAAGAACTTCATCAAAGCCGGAAACACGGAGGGGAAAGAGATAAAGGACATGTTCGGAGCCACCAAGGCCCCGCTTGAGGCGGTGGTCAGGAAGCCGGTGACCCCGACAGAAAACGAGATAGCGACAAACACAAGGGCAAGGAGCGCCAAGCTGCGCGTGGCCAGGAAAGTCGCCTTGAAAGAGGTTAGATAATATGCTTGGAGAGAAGAAACAGAGGAAATGGAAGCTGGCCGACATCGGCCTGTGGCTCAAGAACGCCTTCCTTGCCACAATCAAGGGAGAGTTCCTTCTGAGGCTCCATGTCAACAAGTACTTCATCCACATAATCTACACCTTCTTCTTGTTCTGGGTGAGCATCTGGCTGAGCCTCAAGATCGAGAAGACACTCACGAGAGTCGAGGAGAACCGTAAGGCTCTCCAGGACATCGAGATATACCACGCCCAGAAGACGGTCGAGCTCGCCGGAATGGGCAGGATGAGCAAGATAGAAGATATGCTGCGGGATAAAGGTTCGGAGTTGACTATACCCGAGAAGCCCGCCGACAGGATAAAATAAAACAGGATGGCGACACAGAGTCAGAATTCAACAAAGAGAGAGAGGGACAGGATCGGAATGATCTTGTACTATCTCTATGCCGCCTTCCTGGTCCTCTCGGTCATCCTCGTCGGCAGGATCGCCTACATCCAGTGGTTCTGGAAACCGGATAAGAGCATTGAGAAATATTTCCGTCCCGCAAGTGTCAAATCAGTGATAGATCCAGAGCGTGGAGCCATCATTGGAAGCGACGGCAAGTTGCTCGCTATGTCCACTCCTCTCTATGAGTTGTTCATGGACTGCACCGTCCGTAAAGACTATTTCGAGAGCAAAGGAAAGGAAGGGAAGAAAATGGAGTCCGAGTGGCAGGACAAGGCTAAGCTGTTCGCGAAAGGTCTTGAGACCGAGATGGGAGGAGATGGAGAAAACTACTGGAAGCTGATACAGAAAGGACGCAAGGAGGGAGCGAGATACCTCAGGCTAGGACATCCTGTGGACAGGGAGACTTTGCTGCGACTCCAGAAACTGCCCCTTATGGAAGAGGGCCAGTACAAGAGCGGTATCATCGTGAGGAAGAAAGACTCCAGGCAGTACCCTTACGGTAAGCTGGCGATGAGGACCATCGGATATGTCAAAGACAACAGCAACTCCAACGGCAACAATCATATTGGTCTCGAAGGAAAATATGACTACGTCCTCCATGGCAAGGAGGGAGAGATGTGGCTGAGACCTACCGATAACAAGGAAAGAATACAGAATTACGACAGCCTTTATGTCAAGCCAGAGGACGGCCTGGATGTCAGGACAACTCTGGATATCACCATGCAGGACATCGTGGATAAGGCATTGAGGAGACAGATCGAGGACAATAAGGCGATTGAGATGGGCTGTGCCATCATAATGGATGTCAAAACCGGGGCGATCCGCTCAATGGTCAATCTCATGAGAGACTCCACAGACTGGAGCCTCAACGAGACTTTCAATATGGCGATAGGACTCAACTCTGAGCCCGGATCGGTGTTCAAGGCGACCACACTCATGACAGCCCTTGAGGATGGAGTGATCAAGTCTCTGGATGACAGGATCCCGACCAATAATGGCATCCTGCCTGGCTACCCGCCGGATGATCATGTGAGAGGAATGAAGGATATATCCATTCTACATGGATTCGAGATCTCCTCGAACTATGTCTTCAGGTATCTAGCCGTGAAGAATTACGCCGACAACCCCAAGAAGTTCCTCGACAAGCTCTATCTCTATAAATTGGGCCAGGCTTTCGACTTCGACCTTGACGGTCTCCGCGAGCCGGAGATCCCCAACCCGGAGTCTCCCATGTGGAGCGCCACAGATCTGGGTTCCGTGGCGATGGGATATGCCATCAAGGAGACACCTCTCCACATCCTCACTTTCTACAATGCCGTCGCGAACAAAGGCAAGATGATGAAGCCATATCTCGTTGAAAGTATTGAGCGCAACGGAGTGGTGAAAACAAAGAAAGGCCCTGCGGTACTGAACGCATCCATTTGTTCCAAAGCCACAGCGGACACCCTCCTGAGGGCCATGAAGGCCGTGACCTCCGATGGCGGAACCGCGGCACTGAGGCTTAAAGGCGCCAAGATGACTGTGGCCGGAAAGACAGGAACCTCAAGGCAGGTACTCTCCGGAGAGGAAATAAAGAAATACGGCATGAGCTCACCATATGTGACCAAGGACGGCAGCTACCACAACCTCGCCACTTTTGTGGGCTTCTTCCCTGCCGACGAGCC
>JAFROA010000465.1 GCA_017429885.1 Bacteroidales bacterium
CTCGTGTTTCCGGTCGGGAAGAACACCTGATATCACATTCTCAATCCCAACCTTTGAGGCCACTTTACCAGCTCTCTCTGGGTTGTCCCCGGAAATCATGTAAACATCAAGTCCCATCCGCTTCAGTTCCGCCACAGCGGCGGCGGAGGTTTCCTTCACCTCATCCACGAAATCCATCTCAGCTGTAGGTATGACTTCCGCGGCTAATTCTTTGGTGATGGTCCCGGTTTTGTCGAACACGATAGTGTCGATGTCTTTCGCTATTTGGAGAGAATCGGCGTCTTTTATCAGGATTCCTTTGCGGGCGCAGTTACCGATTCCGGCGGTCAGGGCTGTCGGAGTAGCCAGTCCAAGCGAGCATGGGCAGGCAATAACCAGCACTGTGACCATCGAGATGAGCCCCATTGTCACACCATTGTCTGAATGATCCAAGAATATCCAACATAGGAGCGTGACGAGTGAGATTCCTATGATGACAGGAACGAAAACAGCCGCCACCTTGTCTACGGTCTGTTGTATCCTGGCTTTGCTTCCCTGGGCGTCCCTGACCATCCTTATTATGGATGAGAGCATTGTGTCTTTGCCGACTTTCTCTGCCCTCATCACGAAAGAACCTCTCTGGTTCATGGTTCCTGTGAATACTTTCGCTCCTGCTTCTTTGTGGTTGGGAAGAGGCTCACCAGTGAGCATACTCTCGTCCACAAATGATTCACCTTCAATTACTTCTCCGTCTGCGGGAATCCTCTCTCCCGGATTGACCGCATATGTGTCGCCGGGATTGAGCTTGACTGTTTTGGGCTGTAGTCCAGCGAGACCCCTGATTGCCGAACCGGTGCTTCTTTTCGCCTTTTCCTCAAGCACTCGTCCTATCAGGATGAAGGCTACAATCATTGAGGATGACTCGAAATAGAGGTGCGGCTCCAGGCCTCTGCTCGTCCATATGGAAGGGAACAGGAGATTGACTATGCTGAATATGTAAGAGATCAGGATGGACAAAGCTACGAGGGTGTCCATGCTGGCGCTACCATGCCTGAGCTGCTTCCAGGCTGTGCTGATGAACCTGCGGCCGCACCAGAACACCACTGGTGTCGCAAGAGCCCAGAGGACATATCCTTTGCCCGGGAAATCATTGAATCCCATACCCAAGAGCATTATGAGGATGGCCAAAACCACGGCGATCCTCATGTCTCTTGTCAGTGACCGGAGATAGTCTTCCTGATATCGTTCGGCTTCCGATTCGGCTTCGTCGTCCGAGTCATCTGAATCGTCACCGTCGACAACGATGAGGTCGTAACCGGCGTCTTGGACGGCTTTCTTTATGTCAGCTGCCGTGACCACCTTTGGATCGTAGTCGACCTGGGCTGAGTTGGAGGCCAAGGACACATTGCAATCCTGCACTCCTCCAATATTCTTAATAGTGCCTTGAACCCGGGCCACGCATGCGGCACAACCCATTCCGGTGACCGGGAAATTCCTTCTGATTGTTTTTGCCATAATCGTTTGGGTTACATCATCCACTCCGACATATCCTTTCCTGCAGCTAATCCTTCCCTTATTTGAGTCGAGGATATGTCCACGATAGGAGCGTCTATTATCTTGATGTTATAGGTGTCTCTCAAGGTCTCCTCAAGGCTTCTGCGTCCCTCTTCCGCATATTCGTTAGAGTCAAGGACGTAAGGGGCGGGCAGGTGGCGGCATTCCTCTATCAGTTTGTCCTTGATCGCGTTGAGGTCATACCCTTTCCGGGGATAGACCGCTACCCCGTAGTCCGACAAGATCCTTTGGAAGTCCCTCCAGCGGTGGATGTTCTCAAGATTATCAGCCCCGACCACAAGTGTGAAATCGTTTTCCGGCTCCCTTTGCCTCAGGGCGTCAAGAGTTTGTATGGTATATTGCGGCGGAGGCATGCGAAGCTCGATGTCATCCACCCACACATGAAGCTCGGGATGGCGCTTGACGGCATCGATAGCGGCCTTGTAACGGTCTTCAGCCGTCTCCGCCCTGACCGACTCCTTGATGGGGTTCTTAGGGGAGACCACCAGATAGACCCAATCATATTCCTCCTCTTGGGTCAGGCGTTCCATGATCGCCTGATGGCCGATGTGGAGGGGATTGAAAGAACCGGAATATACCGCTATTCTCATCAGATGAAGGTTGAGTAGTTAAGCCTGCCGTCGTCAAGAAAATCCTCCACTACCTTCTCGGATTCGGCGAAGGCGGTGTTAAGGTCGTCGTTTACGAGAATATAGTCAAACTCAGGGGCATACGCTATCTCTTCCTCAGCCTTTGCGACCCTCTCCTCGATAGCTTCCGGTGAGTCTGTGCCGCGCTTGATTAGCCTCTCTCTAAGCACCTCCACAGATGGGGCCTTGATGAAAACAGACAGGGCGGCATCGCCGAAATATTTCTTAAGGTTGACCCCACCTTTCACATCCACATCGAACACAATCACGTGGCCAGCTTTCCATATTCGCTCGCACTCTGACTTCAAGGTACCGTAGAACCGTCCTTCGTAGACCTCCTCAAACTCCACGAATTTGTCCTCTTCGATAAGCTGGCGGAACTCTTCCACGGAGAGGAAGTAGTACTCTCTGCCGTGCTTCTCCTCACCTCTGGGTGCCCTGGAAGTGGCTGAGACCGAGAATTCCATCGAGTCGGGATATATCCCGAGGATATGGTTCACGATTGTGCTTTTTCCGGATCCGGACGGTGCCGAGAAGATCAATACCTTATTGTCCATGTGGCGATTCTCTTTATTATTCCACAAAAATAACTATTTTTGTGATAATCAGTCAATGATTGTCCTAACACTTCAAGTCTTGGCACGAAAGAAAAAACAAGCTCCGGCAGTAGGTCCGGACATATTCCAAAAGAGCAAGGAGGCGCTGCGTCGGCGTCACCGTCAAGTTATTTATTTGAATGACAGTGAGATGGCCGCAGTAAAGGAGTATTGCGACCGTTTCGGGATCAAGGCTCGCTCGGCTATATTCAGGGAGGCTACAATGGAGACAATCCTGTCTCAGCTCTCTGACAGCCACCCGACTCTTTTCTAACGGCGGTTTGCCAAACTCAGGTAGTAAAGAAGCGTGGCGAGAGATCCGATCGCCGCGATGACGTAGGTTAGAGCCGCCCATTTGAGAGCGTCTACAGCCATCGGTTTCGTCTCATAATTAGTGATTCCGGCGCTCTGAAGCCATGAGACCGCCCTGCTGCTGGCGTTGAATTCGACGGGAAGGGTTATGAAACTGAAGAGAGTGGTCATAGCGAACAAGGCTATTCCCAACCAAAGAAGCGCAGGGGTAATCTCGACCAGAAGGACACCTCCAAGAAGCACCCATTGCACCCATTTGCTTGAGAAACTGACTACAGGGACTAGCGCTGTGCGAAGCTTCAGGGGAGCGTATCCTTTAGCGTGCTGGAGCACGTGGCCGCACTCGTGGGCGGCTACTGCGGCAGCCGCTATACTCCTCTGGCCATAGACAGACTCGCTGAGGTTCACGGTCTTTGTCTGGGGATTGTAGTGGTCGGTCAGCTTGCCGGGGACACATGTCACCTGCACATCCGTTATACCATTGTCCGAGAGCATCTTCCTCGCTACTTCAGCGCCTGTCATCCCGTTTGAGGTAAGGACTTTCGAATACTCATCAAACCTGCTGTTGAGCCTCGCCTGCACGATGTAGCTCAAGATCATCACAAGGCCGGTTATCAGCCAAATCAATCCGTAACTCATAATAGTTTTTTAATTCTCAAATATAGCTATTTTCGTACCGATATTGTCAGAAAAGCAGTAAATTTGTAAGAATTATCTCATCGCGGGATGTCAAACAAAGAGACAGATTTCTCGAGGCTGGAACTCAATCTTCCGAATTGCCTTGACAACTACAGGTACTTCAGGTCGAAGCTTCACCGCTCGACAAAGATGCTTGTGCTCGTCAAGGCCAACGCCTATGGACACGGTGCCGTTGAGTTCGCTCTTATGATGCAGAATGCGGGTGCGGATTATCTCGCCGTCGCTCTACCGGTCGAGGGAATCGAGCTCAGGCAGGCTGGTATAAGTCTTCCTATCCTTGTCCTCACAGCGGGTACCGACTTCTTTGACGAGATTATTGACAATCATCTCGAGCCCGGAATCCCTAACATGTTCACCCTCAAGGCTCTTGTGAGGGTTCTCCAGTCGAGGGGGATAAAGGGTTTCCCGATTCATCTGAAACTGGATACCGGTATGCATCGTCTTGGTTTCATGACAAGTGAGCTCCCTGATCTAATGGACTATCTTGAGGAGTGCCAGGAGGTCAGGATCAAGTCGATATACTCTCATCTATGTGTGGCGGAGGATCCGGAAATGGATTCGTTCACATTGGGTCAGGCCCGGCTCTTTGAGCGTAATGCCGCATTGATAGAGGACACGATAGGTTATCATCCTTTGTACCATCTTCTTAATTCGGCTGGTATCGAGCGTTTCCCCCAATTCCAGTATGATATGGTTCGTCTTGGAGTTGGAATATACGGAATAAGCGCCTTGCCTGGCACTCGTCTGAAACCAGTCGCGTCATTAAAAGTCAAAATACTGCAAATCAAGGAATTGAAGCCTGAAGATGGGGCTATCGGGTATGGTCAGCATGGCCTTATCGCTTCTGCGGGTACCAGGATCGCCACGATTCCTGTCGGATACGCTGACGGCATCGATCGCCATCTTGGATGCGGAAGGGCGAGTTTCAACCTGAACGGACACAGGGTCCCTACAATCGGTAATATCTGCATGGACATGTGCATGCTTGATGTCACGGGTGTCGAATGCGGGGTGGGGGACACAGTGACTATATTCGGTGAGGATCCTACGGTCACCGAAATTGCTGATATTCTTGGGACAATTCCCTATGAGATAATGACTTCCGTGCCTAGAAGGATAGAGCGCGTGATAGTGCGCCGTTAGGCAAGCAGACCAGCGAAGACTTTCTCGGCCACCTCGTTACCCTTAACTTTACGGATAATCTCCAAAGCGAATCTCACCGCGCAACCAGGGCCTCGGCCTGTTATCAGGTTGCCGTCGGTCACGGCCGGTTCCCCGGTGTATTCCGCTCCCTCATTCATTAGAGCCTCCTCGAAGCCATCGTAGCATGTGAACTTCTTTCCCTCGAGATTTGGAAGTTTGGAGGCGACCAGGCCAGGAGCGGCGCAAATTGCTGCCACAGTGCCCCCATTTGTGAAATGCTCCCTCATCTGTTCCATCAGATAGAAGTCCTCCGCAAGATTCTTCGCTCCGGGCATACCTCCGGGGAAAATCATCACATCCTCGGGACCGGACCCCGGGATCTGGCAACCATCGAATTCATCCCTGGGACAGTCGGCCACAACCGGGACGCCATGAGCACCGAGGAC
>JAFROA010000466.1 GCA_017429885.1 Bacteroidales bacterium
ATAAGCTTATCCTTAACCCGGTAAACCTCAGCGTCTATAGAGCGCTTGATCGACCAGTTCGTTTCCGGAACTATGATTGGCCTGTCACAGGTGTTGGTGAAGGTGATTCCGTCCTCACTCATGGCATGCCAGATATTGGCTACCCCGTCTGTACCCTCCCAGGCCATCTGGTAGAACATGTGGATTTTCCCGTCAAGTTTCCTGACACATGGAGCCACGGCACCATGGAGCGGATTACCTTTGGAATCCCTAAGGTCCAGATCCCCGACCCTTGTCCAATTCACGAGATCCGCGCTGCGAGCTATGGCGGCATGCCAGTCATTGAATTTCGGAGGTTTGCTGTTGTCTTGCGGCGTCGGATCAAACGGCATCAGGGAATAGTACATATAGTACTGATCTCCATGATGAATAACTGTAGGGTCCTTGGCGAAAGGATAATCCTTAACTTTGGAATTGTCTCCATATTGCATCGGAAGCTGCTCCAGAACCACTTTCATGGGCTTCGGAGCGCAGGCGGAAAGGCATATGGCCAGAATCAAAAACGCTTGTGAATATGATTTCATGATTATTCCTGTTTCTCTTGATAATCAAAATACTCAAAGGAGGCAACACTGTCAACAGCATACAAGCCGAGCACCACTCCAGTGAAGCCGCCACACACCTCAGAACTCATGAGGGAAGTCTCTATCTCGCCTATTTCTTTACCGTTAACCTCGAAACGATACATATTCCCATCATCGGAAACTATGCGCAGAACGACATCTTTCCCTCTTTTTATAGGCACGGATCCGAGAACGGTATTCACAGACTTGAGTTTAAGACGCAGCGTGGCATGACCACCCTCAACCGCAAGCGCCACAAAGCCATCCGGGTTCTGATAGGCTACTAATCCAGCCTCTCCAGAAGAAGTCTCAAGACGGACCTTTGTCTCGGCGACTATCCCCGGGCTCTCCTGCCGCACCCCTACAAATGTCGGATGGTCATTCTCCTCGAGCGGGCTTGTCCCGACCAGGTTAAGACGTCCCTTTTTCATATAGTAACGAGACATTTCCGGGTTCTGAATATAAACCCACTTCGGATCGAGGGGAGAATCGAATTCCTCTCTCCAAATCTTCTTGACGGGAGCCTTGGCTGTCCAGCTGGCGGGAACGCTCATGAGAGCGTTTATCGGGGCGCCATCATTTATTACCGGCCAACCGGCAACCCAAGTCACAGGAGCGATGAATGTCTCTCGCCCCAGGTGATGGAAATCCCCGCCGAATCGCCTGAAACCAAGGAAAACCACCCACCAGGATCCGTCAGGTGCCTGAACGAAATCCCCATGACCGGTGCCTTGTATCGGGTTACTCTGAGCGGCCTCACGGAATTGAGTCAGGATAGGGTTCATCGGATTGGACTCATATGGTCCCCAGATGTTACGGCTGCGAGCGATTGTGAGGCCATGCCCCATCTCTGTACCACCCTCTGAGATAAGCAGGTAATACCATCCGTCCTTCTTGTAAATGTGCGGTCCCTCTGGGTAGCGTCCTCCAGTTCCTTTCCAAATCATCTTACTGTCAGTCAACTGTTTCCCTGTGACAGGATCAATCTCGCAAAGCTGGATATAGTTGGGATTCGAGACCATATAACACTTCCCGTCATCGAAGAGGAATGAAGGGTCGATGCCTCCTTGCTTCAAGTACACTGGCTCAGACCATGGGCCCGCGGGATCTTTGGCCGTGACGAAGAAGTTGCCACCTTTTGTGACGTTGGTGGTGATCATGTAATACAACCCCTCGTGATAACGGATGGTGGTGGCGAATATTCCTCCGAAGGAATTAGCCCTCTCCAGAGGAACCTGGCTCTCACGATCCAGGACATTTCCTATTAACTCCCAGTTAACCAAATCCTTGGAGTGATAGACCGGCACTCCTGGAAAATACTGGAAAGAGGAATTGACAATGTAATAATCCTCTCCGACCCTGCATATGGAGGGATCGGGATGGTAGCCTGGAATGATCGGATTATGAATCAAGAGATTGCTTTCCTGGGCAAACGCGGATGCGAAGACAATGATCGCGAGAATGGATGTGGTTACAATTCGTCTCATGGTTTAGTAAAGTTAACTCTTTTTTAATAATTTTACATCAAGGAGTAATTGATATGAGATTATTAAACTCTTTAGGCCTCATGATGGCCTGTCTGATCATCGGTAGCTCTTGTTCACGGAATACCGGGACAACGGAGAAGTTCCCGGAAATATGGCGCCCCGGTGTATTCAACCTTGAGGCTCACAGGGGATTATCTGATGAGTATCCTGAGAACACTGAGCTCGCTTTCCGGAAAGCGGCGGAGGCTGGAAGTGTTTACCGGGGAATGGAGACGGATGTGCAAATGACAAAAGACTCAGTCTTGGTCTGCCTGCACGACGACACCCTCAAACGTACGACCGGTGCTCCCGGAGCTGTCTCCGATTATACCCTTGAAGAACTCCTCACTCTTGACGCCGGACAAGGAGAGA
>JAFROA010000038.1 GCA_017429885.1 Bacteroidales bacterium
CTCTGCAAGGCCCATCACGGCCTGTGGAACATCGAGGCCGAGGAATATCTTCTCAGCCACGCCGACCAGCTATAGAGCTCTTATTAATGGCTTTACGAAACGACCCGGGCAGTTCGCCCGGGTCGTTTGTTATCCCCGATCTGTTATCGTGGAGACAAAACAGTGTTGAATGTCAATTAGTTGAGCTATTATGCCTGTCGCTTTTTGACGTAGGTAAAAGGCTTAACTTGTTGATTTTCAATAGCAAGCTATCTAGCAACCTAATAAGTCGAGGACATCAGATGAAGTGGTGCCTCGGAAATAGCGTGAAATGACGGTTTTGCCGAGGACGGATGCGAGGGCGTCATATTCGAAGTGGCATCCGACAAGTTCCGCAGCAAGTCCTTCCGCAGGTTCATCGAACAAAAAGTCTCCACTGAATGAAATGTCTGTGATGATGCCCCTGTCCAGGCTGATAGCGGCCTCGACGGTCCCGCAAGGGAGTTTGGTGCTTCGGACAAGGTCGGTCTGACGGGAACGGCCATAGATGAAATCCCAAGTGGAGAACTTGGTTTCGGCCATTATCCTTACTTCATTGAGCTGAGATTCAGTTAGTTCCATCTGATGATTCCCATCCGCCAGAATGTTTTGCAAGGCGGACTGTACCTCATCCAAAGACTTGAATCCCGGAAGATAGTCCTTCAGGTTGGCTACCCTGCTTTTGACGGATCCAATTCCTTTTGCGTTAAGCTTTGATTCCGGAGTGTCCAAAACATGGGTGAGGGTGTCTATATCCACGTCATACATCAAAGTCCCATGGATAATCTCCTGCCGCTTGGAAACTCTTCTGGCATAGCCGGATACCTTACGGCCTTCGACGAATATGTCGTTCCTTCCGGTGAGTTCGGCCGGTATTCCCAGTTGGCGGAGGGCATCGACGATCGGGGAAGGAGTAGATCCTTCGCTTCGCTCAGGATGACAGGGAAGGGGGGCTATGATGGTGTAGTTAAGGTTCTGGAGGTCATGATAGACAGCTCCGCCGCCTGTGACACGCCTCGCCAGGGTGATCCCGTTCGCATTCAAGTATCCCAGATTGACTTCTGAATAAGCATTTTGGTTGAGACCGATAATGACTGATGGCCGGTTGCGCCATAGGTAGAAATACGGCTCATCCAGGACGAGATTCTCGAGACAGAACTCATCCAAAGCCATATTGAAATACGGATCAGTGCTATTATTCAGAAGATATCTCATCGAGAATTACAGGAAGGAAATACTGTTTTATCTGCGGATAGTTAGGAAGATGGGTTCCTGGATAGCGGTGCCCTCTGCAGGGATAGCGCGAATTGAATTCGTCAAAGCAATCAACCATCTCGTCATGGTCGGCGAACAACCCGGTTGTAAGGGCAACTTCTGAATTATCAAGGTCCTCAAACTGAACGGCTTCCAAGGCTTCATAACCTTGACAAATCTCCTCCGTGATCTCGAATGACAAAGCGCCGTCCCGCCTTGGAGAAAGATATTCCATTACTCCGATCTTGCTTCTCAGAAGGCGGGAGACGTGAAAATCAGGATTGACAAGTACCTTCCGGAAGCCCCTCAGTTTTTGTGCCCAAAAACCGCCCAGGGAATGGCCGACAATCAGCTCCGGTCTCTCACTTGAACATATTCCTTCAAGCATGGCCAATGCGTCTGAAGGCTCTATCGGCACGTCAGGGGCAAGAACCTCACTCCCTTTGAGTAGAATCCGTAGGGAAGAGGCCATTTTATATGCGCCTGAAGATGCAAGGCCATGTATGAATAATATCTTCATTTACAATTATTTCTGGCTTTCTAGAATAAGATCTCCAAGCTCTTCCAGATCCCTGACGATAAAGTCAGCCGTCCCGGCCTCAAGAGCTGTCTCAAGAGTTGTCTCACCTGATAGGACCAGCACGCTGACAGCACCTGCCCGGCGTCCCATCTCGATGTCGGTGTAGATCCTATCCCCGACCCTAGCTATCTCCTCAGGACGTAGTCCATGGCGGTCACGGATGCCGTCCAGCATCGTGGGATCTGGCTTGCCCATAACCTTGTCGGGCTTTCGGCCTGTGGCGGCCTCGATGCATTTCTGGAGAGAACCGCAATCCACAAGGATGGTTTCGGCGTCAGTCGGACAGACCCAATCAGGATTAGTGGCGATGTAGGGAACTCCTTGCTTCGCCCACCAAGCGGCCCTGCAGAGCCTTGAATAAACCAATGTCGTGTCGAAAGCGACTATCAGCATATCAGGCCTGTCAGCGGGATCATCCTCACATGAAATGAACCCAGCCTCGACAAACTGTTCCCTCATGCTCGGAGTCCCGAGCATAAACAGTCTCTTGACTTCTGGATACGCCTTCTTGATGTAGTCTATCGTGGCTATCGGAGTGGTGTACATGTCCTCCCAGGCGCAC
Organism: Bacteroidales bacterium; assembly: GCA_017429885.1. Classification (GTDB taxonomy): domain Bacteria; phylum Bacteroidota; class Bacteroidia; order Bacteroidales; family UBA932; genus Cryptobacteroides. The sequence continues at coordinate 2,415 of JAFROA010000038.1, forward strand.
TCAATGCCCATTTTGGCCAACTTGGAGACATAGTCCCCGACAGACTTCGTGGGGTTGTTTGTCAGGAATGAATGTCCAACTCCAGCGGCCTTGAGAGCGTCCAGCGTCGGTATGGTGAATGGGAATATATTGTTCTCCATATAGATAGTCCCATCCATGTCAAGCGCCAGATGCCTGATGTGGCGCAGCCGCTCACGTTGCTCCCCAGACAGCGTCTTATTGTAGTTCTCTTTCATATTAATCGCAAATATACTAATTCCGATTTTGATTCCGATTCCTTATATTTGTACTAATACAATTTGATAGGCGATATGAAAGCGGTTACAATCCTCAAAACACTTGTTTTAGGAGCACTAGTCTCCCTAGTTTCCTGCAATAAGGGAATCCGTATCGATGACAATCTTCCAGCTGGGAACATCATTGTGGAGAAAATGTCAGGAGACACGGTTTATGTCAAGCCTGATCTCAGAGACACTGAGGGAGAATGGTTCTATTGGGCTATGAGGGTTCAAGGGGCGCAGGGAAAGACCCTTGTATTCAAGTTTCCTTTCGCTTGCGTGGGAGTGCGGGGAGCGGTGGTCTCTCTTGACAAAGGAAAGACTTTCACTTTTGCCGGCAATGAGTCAAGGTACTGGTATTCATTTACTTGGACCTTCGGTCCGAAAGACAAGGACGTTTATTTCTACGAGTGCCATCCTTATCTTTTGGCCGACTGGAACAGCTTCGTCAGCTCAATAGACAAGGAAGACATCTCGTTGGGAGTATTATGTCAGAGCCGGGAGGGCAAGGATGTTCCCCGAGCGACCATTGGAAGAAGGGACGGGAAGGCGGAGCATAAAGTTGTGATATCCGCCCGTCATCATTGCTCCGAGACTATGGCCTCTTATGTGATGGAGGGTATTGTGAAAGGCTTCCTCGCTGATGATGAGGCTGGTAAATGGTTGAGGGACAATGTGGAACTGACCATTGTGCCTTTCGTGGACTATGATGGGGCAATGAATGGTGACCAGGGTAAGAACCGCCGTCCTCACGACCATAACAGGGACTACACTGAGTTCCTTTATCCTGAGACAAAAGCTCTCACAGAACTGTGGAAGGAAAAGTGTCCGGAGATAATCCTGGATCTCCACTGTCCTTGGATATATGGAGAACTGAATAACGAGCACGTTTACTGTCCTCGCGGGGACCCTGCGATAACTCCGAATGTTGAGGCGGAGGATCATTTCCTAAGTCTTGTCGAGAAAGAAGCGAAGGGATTGCCCTATCAGGTTTCAGGGAATATTCCTTTCGGAACCAATTGGAACACAAACCAGAACTATGCCCAGGGACTGTCAAGTCTCCAATGGGCTAGGATAAACGCACCGGGGGCGCAGGTGTGCTGCAGTTTCGAGATTCCATTCGCCAATGCGAGAGGAACGGAGGTCAACCCCGAGTCTGCCCGAGTCTTCGGAACAAGCATCGCCGCCGCTATAGCGGATTATTTTGAAGAACCTGGGCTATAATTGAAATGTCTTGAATTCACTATATATTTGTGATATGGACCAGAGTATCAAGAAAAAATACAATTATTGGCAGTGGCGTACGCTCATCATACTGATGATCGGCTATGCGCTGTTCTATTTCGTGAGGAAGAATTTCAGCATCGCTATGCCGGCGTTGAAATCCGAGCTCGGGCTTGACGAGACACAACTCGGTATATTCCTGACACTGAATGGAATAGTCTACGGTGTGTCTCGCTTCATCAACGGATTCATTTCCGACAGGGCACGCTCGAAGAAATTCATTATGGGCCTGGGACTTCTGCTCTCAGCGGTAGTGAACTTCGTAATAGGCCTCAGCCCCCAGATGAACGGACTGTTCCATTATATGGACGCTAGCGGAAAAGCCACTGTCGGTTTGGTCTATTTCATTGGTTCCCTGTGGCTTATCAACGGTTTTACCCAAGGAATGGGGTATCCTCCTTGCGGTAGCCTTATGGCCCATTGGATAAAGCCCTCCGAGTTGGCCACGAAGCAGAGTGTATGGAACAGCTCCCACTCTATTGGAGCGGGCCTTGTGGCCGTTCTGATCGGAACATTCATCCTCGGTCGTTTTGGCTATGAGGCCTGGCAGTGGTGCTTCTTCATTCCCGCCATTCTGGCGGCCGCCGGCAGTTTCCTCCTGTTCTTCGGCTTGAAGAATTCCCCATCAGATGTCGGGCTTCCGAGTCCGGAACTTCTTGACGAGCATATCACATCAAAAGCTGTTGAAGAGAAGACTGAGACCCCGGAGCATGCCCATGCCCTGTACAAGGTGCTTCTGAAGAAGATGGTTTTCCGAAACCCGATGATCTGGATCCTCGCGGTCTCCAATTTCTGCGTCTATGTCATAAGATTCACGATCCTTGACTGGGGATCTATGTTCCTTACTGATTATAAGCAGCTTCCGATTGCCACAGCGGCGAATGTCGTTGCCGCTTCCGAGATAGTCGGAGGCATCATAGGCACCTTGCTGGCAGGATGGGTGACGGACCGCTTCTTCAAGAGTAAGGCGCACCATACTTGTTTGATATTCATGGTGATGGCCACATTGTGTTTCTTCGCTTTCTGGAGGATGCCGCAATCCAACACCGGATTGGCGATATTCTTCCTGATCATGTCCAGTTTCTTCATTTACGGCCCTCAGGCGCTCACCGGAATAGCCGCTTCCAACCAAGCGACTAAGCGAGCCGCCGCCTCCGCGAATGGTATTCTCGGAATATTCGGTTACGCCAGCACGACTGTTTCCGGACTTGCTTTCGGTATGATCGCCAAGTCTTTCGGTTGGAACACTGTGTTTGCTGTGGCGATCGCGTTCGGTATTCTCGGTTGCTTGGTTTTCGCCATCATGTGGAAAGCTCCTGCAGACGGATATGCAAAGGCTGAGAAGATTATTGAAGAGTTTGATTCCGCCAATTAAAATGGATCCAAAGAAAAGACTAGCCTCACTCGACATCCTGCGTGGAATGGACTTGTTCCTCCTCCTCGTCGCAGGCCCGCTTATCCATACTTTCTTGAGTATCAACCAGTCTCCCGCATGGGATGGGGTCCGCCACCAGGTCACCCATGTCTCTTGGGAAGGATTTGTGCTTTGGGATATAATAATGCCCTTGTTCATGTTCATGTCAGGGGCGACCATCCCGTTCTCCATGGCTAAATACAGGGAAGGGGAGAAGCCTGGTAAGGCGTTCCATCTAAAGCTTTTAAAGCGCTTCGCTCTGTTGTTCTTCTTGGGATGGATCGTGCAAGGAAATCTGCTGAATCTCGATTTCAAAGTGTTCCACCCGTTCGCGAACACGCTTCAAGCCATCGCTGTCGGCTATGTTTTCGCCGCCTTGGCGTTCGTTTATTTAGGCAAGAAAGGGAGTTGGATATTCGGCACGGCATGTTTCCTTTTGTATATCCTCGTGTTTGTCATTTTCGGGCACATGAATCTAGACCCGCAAGGGAATATCGCGATGGTGATCGACAAGGCTGTGCTGGGATCCCACCGCGACGGGGTGATTTGGAACCCTGACGGGACCTGGGCATGGAACGAGGGATATCAATACACTTGGATCCTCAGTAGTCTCAATTTCATCGTTACCGTGATGTTAGGCTGTTATGCGGGCAGTGTCCTGAAGGATGAGACATGGAGAAAAGCGATGAGGGGATATGTGCTCGCGGCAACCGGAGTATCACTTATCATCCTTGGTATCGCTCTTGACTCCTGGTTCCCTTGCATCAAAAAGATCTGGAGCAGTTCAATGACTCTTTATTCGGCTGGTTTCTGTAGCTTGGCTCTGGCTATAGTCTATCTGATTGTTGATGTGTGGGGCAAGAGCAAAGGCTTGAATTGGTTGAAGTTCTTCGGTATGAACTCGATAGCGGCTTACTGCATCGGAGAGGTAATCAATTTCTCTTCCGTCAGCAAGTC
>JAFROA010000039.1 GCA_017429885.1 Bacteroidales bacterium
GAGAGGCTCCCCGCATCGCTGGAAGGCGTTATCCGTCAGCCGGTTTGGAACTTGGCACATCACTCTGCCGGGATCTCGGTGAGATTCCGCTCGGACTCTCCGTCTATAAAGTTGCGGTGGGTGTCGTTCGGGCTTCACACAATGAACCACATGACCGACACGGGCACCCGCGGTCTTGACCTTTATACCCAGGACCCTGTTGATGGTCATTGGAGGTTCGCCAGGAGCGCCAGGCCGCAAAAGGATACCTTGAACGATCTCACGGTCATTTCCGGAATGGAGCCCGTGATGAGGGAGTATATCGTCTACTTTTCCCTTTATGAGGGTGTGAAAAAACTAGAGATAGGTGTTGAGGAAGGTTCAGTGATCGACCAGCCGGCTCTTGACAGCCCTCGCAAAGGTTCTCCTATTGTGATGTATGGTACCAGCATTCTTCAGGGCGGGTGCGCTAACCGGCCTGGGATGGCATTCACGAATATCATATCCAGGGAACTTGATAGGGAGGTTGTGAACCTCGGGTTCAGCGGAAACGCTCGCCTGGACTACGAGATCGCGGAGCTTATGGCCGCCGTAAAGGATCCTTCGCTTTTTGTCCTGGACAATGTGCCGAACTGCGAGGCTTCGTTGATTGACGAGAGGCAGGAGAAGTTCTTCCGGATAATCAGAGACGCACATCCGGACGTGCCGGTTATATTCATAGAGAATCCTAATTATCCCCATGCGGTTTTCGACAAGGTGGCTGCTGCTGATATCGCTGCCAGAAACGCTTCTATGCGAGCGGTTTACGAGAAACTCAAGAAGGCGGGGGAGAAGAAGATATATTACATCAAAGGGGACAAGATGCTTGGCCTTGACGGCGAGGCGACCGTTGACGGGGTCCATTTCACAGACCTCGGAATGGTCCGTTACACCGAGTATGTACTTCCGACATTAAAGAAAGCACTCCGGAAAAAGTGACCGTTTTAAGGTTACTATGCCTTTTTTTCTGATGAGTAAGACCTATCATACCAGGAAAGCGTTCGAACAGAGGATGAGGGAAATCCGTCAAGTTCGGGAGCGGCTTGCTGAGGAGAGTTCCGTCACTGTGCTTTCGTCGCTGAATCAGTTTGATAAAGGCCTGACTGAGGCAAAGACAGATTTGTCCAGGCATCCTTCAGGTACAAGAGCCGCCGGTCTTCGACGGGCCCTGAGAGGAAGGAAGGCCGTGAAGGATTTCAGGGATCGTTTCGGAGTGGCGGAAGAGCGGAGTTCCCGCCTAAGGCGTCTCCGCAAAGCCGCCAAGCATTCCGCCCGGAGCCAGGCAAAGAAGGAGCTTTGGGGGTTAATACCACGAATAAGATAGACTATGAAAAAGAGGAATAAGCAAAGGAGACTCAGGATCACTGAGGATGATTATATTTTGGCGAACAGGCGTGCGGCAAGGGCGGAGGAAATTGAACTTCACGGCCGTCCCGTCTCATTCCGTAAGATGCTGCATAAGTCCAAGAAAACCTATAATCGTAAACGCCTGAAGGATTTCAAGTTGGAAGGTGAGTGACAGATGCTCGTGAAAGTTAGGTTTTTGTGGTGGGGCCCTTGCTGGTAAAAGTCGATTTGCCCGGATTTGGAAAAAAACCTATCTTTATGACATAATATTGGATACCGCAGTACCCTGAGTCTGCACCGCGATAAAGGAGATCGTACCTATGTCGCGGTGTGGCTTTTTTATAAGAACTGATTGAATAATAGAGAATTAACATGAAAAACGAGGAACTATTTACAGGAAGGGGAGAAATCGTTATTTTCAATCCAGATGAGAGTGTGAGACTTGATGTGAGGATAGAAGGTGAGACTGTTTGGTTAACCCAAGCACAGATGGGAGAGTTGTTTGGAGTTCGAAGACAAGCGATTACCAAACATTTGAAAAACCTATTCAAAGAAGGGGAACTTAAGGAGAATTCAGTATGTTCCATTTTGGAACACACTGCCGCTGATGGAAAACAATACAGCACTATGTTTTATTCTTTGGATGCGATACTTTCAGTAGGGTATAGAGTCAATAGTAAAAATGCCACATTATTCCGTCGCTGGGCTAATACTGTCCTAAAAGAATATCTTCTTCGTGGATATGCGGTCAATCGAAGGTTGGAAGATTTGGAGAAGCGCACAACTGCAAATGAGGAGAAGATAGATTTCTTTGTAAGGATGTCGCTGCCACCCGTAGAAGGAATATTCTTCGAGGGGCAGATATTCGATGCCTATGTTTTCATGGCTAACTTAATAAAGCGAGCCGAGCATAGGATAATACTGATAGATAACTATGTAGATGAAAGTGTTCTGGCGATTTTGGATAAGCGAAGTCAAGGAGTGAAGGCAACGATATACACCAGCGTCATTTCAGAAGTGTTGAGGTTGGATGTAGAACGACATGACCTGCAGTATCCATCAATGGAGATCAGGAGCATCAGAGGCGTTCACGACAGGTTTTTGATTGTCGACCATGAAGTATACCATATAGGAGCATCCCTCAAAGATTTGGGTAAGAAGTTGTTCGCTTTTTCAAAGATGAGCGAGGATTCATTGGCCAGTCTATTGTCTGTGATTGAGACATAGGTGCGTCCTCACTTCAACATCTCCCTTAGAACTGCTTCGACTGACTCTGTTGTATCAGGAAATCTGCTCAGGATCTCCGGGGTGGCGTCACTCATGGCGATGGGGTAGCCGACCATGGCCAGCATTGGAGCGTCATTCTCATTGTCCCCAATTGCCATGCATTCGGACGGGTTGATTCCGAGGTGGCTCAACAAGGCTTCCATGGCGGTTGCCTTGTTGACGTCCTTAGGAGTCATATCCAGCCAATCAAAGCCGCTCGTCTGGACTGTGCAGATTGAGCCGTAGCGCTCTCTCCATGGTGTGACATCGGAAAGACCGCCCTCTTTGAACATGGACACTTTAAGAATAGGGTCCTTGATTTCTGAGAAGTCAGATATATTTTCGACATGAACCCTCACAGTGTCTCTCATGTGATAAAAGAACCGTTCGTTTTTCGGGATCACGAATTGGGTCCAGGCCGTGCTGATGAGCAATTCCCCGTCTCCATTCTCAAGGATATCCAAGGACAATTTCTCGGCCAGATTCCTTTCCAAAGCGGCTTCCAGAAGAATCTTCCCGTCTTTTATCACCAGGCAACCGTTCTCGCAGATGTACAAGATGTCATCCTTTATGGGCTCGAAAATGAGTCGTAGATTGGCATATTGCCGTCCGCTTGCCGCCACGAAAAGACCTCCCTTGTCAATCCAGCGGCGGATAAGGTCACAAGTTCCTTCCTTCAGGGCTTGAGTGCCAAGAGGGTGCAGCAAGGTACCGTCAAGGTCACTCGCTATCAGTCGTATGTTACTCGGAATGATCAATTTCCAAGAGCGGAGACGGCGCTTTCAAGCCGAGCCGCAGTCTCTTTCTTCCCTATGCGGGCAACAATATCGGCTATACCCAGGCCGCTGGCGCTTCCCGCCAATGCCAGACGGATGGCGTTCATTACCTTGCCCATGGGCCATTCATTGCCCTTGATGAACTCCTCGATACCCTTCTCGACTTCCTCCACGGTCCATTCTCCGGCAAATCCTTTGATAAAGTCCCCGACCTTCATGACCATCTCGACAATCTCCGGCTTCCAGAACTTGTCCACATCCTTGGCCAGGTAGGGCGCTGTCAGCGTATCATCATAGACTTTCGCTCTAGGATCAACCGGGCGTTTCTGCTCAGCGGCTTGCTCCACAGCGGCTCCTGCCTTAATCCCGAACCTCTCGAAGTCGCGGGGTGCCACGAACAAGTAGGAAGCTATTGTCCAGAAGTCACTTACGAATGTCGCACGTTCCTTTGTGAAGGCAACCACGCTCTGGACATATTCCTTTGTGAATATATGTTTTTCCAGATCCCCGCCGGCCACATTGAATTCGGCTCCGGCAGTGAGAGCGCACTTGGGGCATTCAACGATATTAATCCCATGATCCTCGAGCACAGGTACCAATAAATCAGTGAGTTCCTCGTCGGATTTCATCCTAAGATACTCCCTGTTGTACCATTTTGCCTTCTCGGGATTGAACTTCGCGCCTGCCTTCTGCACTTTGTCAAGCGAGAAAGCCTCGACAAGCTCTTCCATTGTGAACATCTCGCGGTCGTCTCCAGGATTCCATCCCAACATGGCGAGCATATTCACGAAAGCCTCGGGGAAATATCCGTCCTCGCGGTAGCCTCTTGAAGTCTCTCCCTCAGAGTTTGTCCATAGGAGAGGGAACACCGGGAACCCCATTTTATCCCCGTCTCTCTTGCTGAGCTTACCATTACCAATAGGCTTTAGCAGCAGGGACAAGTGTGCGAAGCGAGGCATTGTGTCCTCCCATCCGAAAGCTTTATAGAGCATATAATGTAGGGGCAGGGAAGGAAGCCACTCTTCTCCTCGGATGACCTCGGATATCTCCATCAGGTGGTCATCGACGATGTTGGCGAGGTGATAGGTCGGAAGCTCATCAGCTCTTTTCCAAAGTACTTTGTCGTCCAAAGTGTCGGTGTTGACCTTAATATGTCCACGAATCAAGTCATCCATCCTCACGATAGTGTTGGAGGGCATCTTGAAACGGATGGTCCAGTCAGTTGTCTCTTCCAGGAGCCTGTCCACCTCTTCCTTGGGTAGGGTGAGGGAGTTGCGCATAGACATCCTCGATACCTGGTTGTAAATAAAGGTGTCCTTGGTTGCCTCCGCTTTTGCCCTGGCCTCCGCCAATTCCTCGGCCGAGTCGAAAGCATAGTAAGCGTATCCGTTCTCGATGAGCTGCTCGGCATATTTCCGGTATATTGGTTTGCGCTGGCTCTGCCTGTAAGGGGCGTGTGGGTGCCTCTCGGAAGGTGTTTCGACCACCTTGCCATTCGAATCGACACCCTCATCCGGGATTATCCCACACCAATTCAAAGCTTCGATAATATATTCCTCAGCTCCCGGGACAAACCTGTTGGAATCAGTGTCCTCGATCCTAATAATGAAGTCTCCACCGTTTTGTTTAGCATATAAATAATTATACAGCGCTGTCCTGACTCCGCCCATGTGCAGCGGGCCTGTGGGGCTCGGCGCGAACCGTACTCTAGTCCTTCTTTCCATTTTAGTGGCTTGTTAATTGTTCTCTTTCTCCTGCCTGACCATCCTTTTTATAGCCGGGACACTCTCAAGTTCCCCGATGCTTTCTCCAGGTGCGACCACAAGTGCCGGCTTGCGGTCTATGTCAAAGTGATATCTCTTTACATTATCAGCGGCATTATAACCTATCATATTCATCCCAGAAGGGAGATCCGATATGCTGACATCCTCCGCTCCAACCATGTTGCGCCTCTCGAACTTGAAGTCTTTGCCTATGATTATCAGGTTGCCGAGGTCAGTCTTCGTGATTTTAGACAAGTCATTGACTTTAAACCCGGTAGCAATAGCCGTGATCTTGACCTTGTCTCCTATTTCCGGATCAGTCTCCCACACTAGTCCGGTCTTGAACTTGTTCACATTGCCAGTGTAGTCCGCGATCTTGGCGTTGATCTCCTTCAGGTCGTCCATTGTCAAACCCTTCTCATTCTTGCCGCAAGTGATGTTGATGAGCAGGTTCTTCGCGGTAGTGAGATCGAAATCGTTGAGGAGAGGGGAGTGGAGGGCACCTTGAACGGCCTCCTCAATACTGTTCTCTCCCGAGCCTATCCCGGCCCCCATCAAAGCCATGCCACTGTTTTTCATCATGGTCTTGATGTCTTCAAAATCCACATTGATGTAGCCGGGCTTGGAGATAATCTCTGTGATACCCCTCACGGCTGTCGCGAGTACCTCATCCGCTTTCGGGAACGCGTCATGGATAAGGAGTCCACCGAAGAAATCATAGAGTTTCTCGTTGTTGATAATAAGCAGACTGTCGACATTCTTGACGAGCTCATGTATGCCGTCAATTGCTCTAGAAAGGGCCATGTCCCCCTCATTCTCGAAAGGAATAGTGACCACAGCTACAGTGAGGATGCCCTTATCCTTGGCCATCTTCGCTATCTGTGGAGCGGCTCCGGTTCCGGTACCACCACCCATACCGGCGGTGATGAATAGCATCTGGGTACCATCGTTAAGTACCACTTTCTCAATTTGTTCCTGGGCCTCAAGGGCAGCGTTGCGTCCCTTCACCGGGTCGGTTCCGGCTCCGAGCGCGTTACGACCGATGTGGATCTTGACCGGAACGGGGCTCTCTTCGAGGGCCTGGCGGTCGGTGTTGCAGACTATGAAGCTGCAACCCTCCACATTCTCCCGGAACATGTAGTTGACGGCGTTGCATCCGCCTCCTCCGACGCCGATGACCTTTATCATGGACTGGATAGGAGTCCAGTCGCTGGACTCAGCAATATCGAAATTGTCAAACTCTCCCATTGGTCTCATTTTTTTAAATTTCCTCGTTTTCCATGTCATCGAAAATGTCTCCGGCGGCCTTGCTTATGGTGCTCTGGATATGCTTGAACCAGGTGAACTTCGGCTTGGTTCTAGGCTTTCTGGGCGGTTTCGGGGGCTTGTTTCCTTTGTCTGCCTTACGCTGCTCGTATTCCCTCACCTCTTCTTCTGTCGGTTCATCGAACACTGTGGAGCCGCCTTCGTCCTGTGCCGCGATGACGGCTGCCTCGATCGCCGGTTCGGTGACGACTTCCGTCTCTTCAGGCGCCTCTACTGTCTCATTGTCAGCGACTTCAGTTTGGGTCACTTCTGTGGGAAGGTCCTCGACCGCGGTGGGGCGGGAAGCTGGTTTCGGGGCGGTCCAATACCTCCGGGCTGGTGCCTCGTTTACACAGTTCAGCATTTTGTCTCCCTTGGCGGCCATGATCATGCCCATTGATGTGGCGGCCGATGCCTCACCAGCCTCCGGGCAACCCTCGCAGGAGAAGAACCTTCTCGGATAGCCTATCTTGACGGAATATCCTGACAGGTCCTTGATGTAATTGGCGCAATTCACGATCTCGGCCCCGCCTCCAGTCACGACAACTCCTGCCCTTAGGAGATCCTCGCTGGCATATCCGCTGGCCTGTATGTGATAAAGTAGAGCCTCGATGATTTCTTTCATTCTGGCCGAGATGATCTCCGAGATGTATTTGACAGTCACTTGGGCGGTGGGTTCGTCATTCTCGTCGACTATCTGGATGGATTTCTCTCCCATTGCTGATAGCTTACTGGGCATGCAAGCCCCATAAGCTCTCTTGATGTTCTCAGCAAGCTCAAACGAGAAATTGCATTCGGTCTTTATATCCCTCGTGATACTGTTACCACCGAAAGGTATGGCGGCATAGTATCTCATGATTTTCCCTTTGAATATGGTTACGGAGCTGACTCCTGCACCGATGTCTATCAAGGCGACACCGTTTTCCATCTGCTCCTCTTTCAAGACGGCTCTGGCAGTGATCCCTGGTGTGAAATACTTCTTGGCGATAGCTATGCCCATGCTGTTGAAGACATTGTCGATATTGATCGAGTGTCTCCTGCTTCCAATGAACACCTTGAAATTACCCTCTAGCCTCTCCGCTGTCATGCCCACAATCTCATTCTCCAACTCGTTGAGGCTGTCTTCCGTCGAGAATGACTGCGCCACAGCCCCGTAAATCACCTCGTTCTTGGAGTCGCTGAGCGGATATTCCTCGAGAGCCATGGACTTCAGGGTCTTGACTTCACTGTCCTCGATCTGAGAGTCGGCATCGGTTCTGACCATGCTGGCGGATGCGCTTTCCTGGCGGACATAGTA
>JAFROA010000040.1 GCA_017429885.1 Bacteroidales bacterium
CCAATTTTCCTTTATTCATGTGCCATTCTACGATAGTCTGGCAAAGATAATTTCAAATCGGTGCAAGCGAAAAACCTTTGTAATTACCTAACTTTCAATATTTTCAAAGAACTTTTATGAATTTTTACCGGACACTAATGGTGGGATATAATTAATTATGAATATCTTTGCGGGCTATTCAAACCTTATTTATGAGAATCTCTTTCAACAGGGCTCTTTTGTGGAGGGCGCTTATCGCGGCTTCCATGGCCTTGTCGTTTTGTTTCAGAGCCTCCGCTCAGGGATTCATTAACGAAGGTACCTCAGAAAACTCAGCGGCACTCTTCCGCGGCAGCCTGCCCCGGTCATATCCTTTCAGGTACAATGGAACATTCTATTGGTCTGAAAAGGAGTTCAGGGAAGGCTCTGTTTTTTATAACGGCAAGCTCTATGAGCATGTCTTCATGAATGTGGACGCATATCAAGGCCAACTGCTTGTGGCCCGTGAATCTACGGGTACTCCCGCTGTTGTCTTCAGGGATCAGGTGGCGTGGTTCACGATTGGAAACAGGCTCTTTGTCAACCTGCGATATCTTGGTTACACTGAGGCTGAGGAAGGTTTCTTCGAGGTGATCCGTGACGGTCAGGTTCCTCTTTTGAGTCAGGTCAGGAAGACTCTCGGCTCCGACAGTATCAACCATAACGGTGGCGTCATCGGTTATTATGACCCTGAATACGATAGGTCCGTTTTCGCCTTTTTCAAGAAAGTGGAGAAGTTCTACGTGTTGGAAAACGGTAAAGTTGTCCGGGTGTCGAAGAGAAATTTCAAGCAGAGGTTGAAGAAGGATGGAGGAGAGCCTTTGCTGGCGTCCATGGATGTGGCATGGCACCCGAGTGGAGAATCCTCAACTCCTGGAACTGTCGCCGCCGCCGCTCTGCCGGGAACAGGGCTTGGACTGCCTTCAGGCTATTTCGATGAGGATAAAATCGACACTGTGACAGTCCGATACGCCAGTGACGCTATCACGGCGACTTATAAGAACAAGATATATCCTATTGGTTCTGCCGCCCAAGCTCATTCTGGGAAGAATGTGGTCAGCGGAGTGGTCCTGGAATATGAGACCGGTGATCCTTTGACAGGGGTTGTGGTGTACGACACCAAGACTTCGACATATGCGAGGACTGACGTCCACGGAAATTACAAGATACAGCTTCCCTCGGGTGAGAACATCCTGAATTTCAGCTACGAGTCCAAGGAACAGCTGGAGCTTCAGATAGATGTCCTTTCTGACGGTAGCCTCGATGTGGTGATGACTGAGAAAGTGACTATGCTCAAAGGAGCGATGGTCTCCGCGGAGAGCATGGCCAATCACAGGACCGCGGCGATGGGCATAGAGAGGATCGGAGCCAAGACTCTTGGAAAGATCCCCACCGCATTCGGGGAAGGCGATGTCTTGAAGGCGGTCCTGACTCTTCCTGGAGTCAAGAGCGTGGGCGAGGCTTCGGCCGGATTCAACGTGCGTGGCGGATCGGTCGACCAGAACCTCATCTTGTTCAATGGAAGCACCATTTATAACCCCACCCACATGTTCGGGATATTCTCGTCTTTCAATCCCGACATTGTGGACAATGTTGAGCTGTTCAAGAGCTCGATACCTGTGGAGTATGGAGGAAGGGTATCTTCGGTTCTCAACGTGAAGTCCAAGGACGGGGATTTCCATAAGTGGAAAGGATCTGCCGGAATAGGTGTCTTGACCAGCCGTCTCCACATTGAGGGACCTCTCAGCAAGGGGAAGACCTCATTGGTGGCCGGGGCCAGGACCACATATTCGGATTGGATTCTGGGAATGCTCCCGAAAGAAAGTGAATATGCCGGGGGAAAGGCTGGTTTCACTGATGCCAATATCGGCCTGACCCATCGTTTCGATGGGAACAACACGCTCCAGTTCTTCGGGTATATGGCGAGGGACAAGTTCACTTTTGGAGGCGACACCACGTTCAATTACGCCAATTACAACGCCTCAATGGCTTTCAAGCATAAGTCCAGGGATGGAGGCGCGCTCAATATCAGCGCCGGCTACGACCATTTTGACAATCTTGTCGCGGTGTATTCATGGCCTGCGGGCGCCTACGATATCAGCACATATATTCGTCAGGCCTTCTTGAAAGGTAACAGGACACATCCCCTCGGGGATGCCCACACTATCAACTACGGTGTCCATGTCATTGGGTACAGCCTGGATCCTGGCATCCAGAGACCTTACGGGGCATCCTCTTCCATACGTTATAGAAGCCTTGACAGGGAATATGCCTTGGAGCCTTCTGTCTTCGCTTCAGACAACTGGACGATTTCTGAGAAGCTTTCTCTTGAGGGAGGGGTTCGTTTATCGGGATTCACCGCACTCACTCCAGATTCTTTCTATTTCGGTCCTGAATTCCGTCTTTCCGGTAAATACGCGTTGCGTGACAATTTCTCCCTAAAGGGCGGATTCAACACCATGCGCCAATACATCCACCTGATTTCAAACACCTCGTCGATATCCCCGATGGACACATGGAAGCTCTCTGACGCTGACATAAAGCCGACAACGGGGTGGCAGGGTGCCGCGGGACTGTATTGGACCCATCTCTCTACCGGTGTGGACCTCTCCGCTGAGGCATATTACAAGAAGACCTCCAACCATCTGGACTACAAGGCAGGCGCCGTCCTGTCCATGAATGAGAACCTGGCGGAGGATCTAGCTCCGGTGTACTCCAAGTCGTACGGGATCGAGCTCATGGTCAAGAAGACGACCGGGAATCTCACCGGATGGCTGTCTTACAGCTATTCACGGGCGATGTTCCAGGAGATGGAAGACAGGGGGAATGAGACCATCGCCTTTGGTAAATGGTACAACGCCCCTTATGACAAGCCTCATGAGGTCAAGTTTGTGGGCAACTACGCTTTCACCCACCGCTACAGTGTCTCCGTCAACGTGGACTATTCCACCGGCCGTCCGGTGACTGTGCCTATTGGCAGTTATCTCTACGGAGACGCCTGGCGTTTGGCGTATTCCGATCGCAACTCTTATCGTATCCCGGATTATTTCCGTACCGACGTGGCTCTGAATATAGATCCGGGACATAGTCTTCTGGCATTCGCTCACGCGACTTTCACCCTTGGTGTGTACAATGTGACTGGCCGCAAGAATCCTTATTCGGTTTTCTTCGACACAACTATAGACGGGAAGGTCCGAGGTCATATGCTGTCTGTATTCGCTGTCCCTGTCCCTTACATCAATCTTAATCTGCTGTTCTGATGAGAAAGTTATTGGTATTCATTGGTTTCTTAGCAGGGGTAGCCTCATGTATATATCCCTTTGACCCAGTCATCGATGGAGAAGCGGGAGACATGGCGGTTTTTGAGGCTAGTATAATAGTCGGGGGTGTATCCACGGTCCGAGTATCTAAGGCATGGTCGTTGAATTGGTCATCTACAGGGGTTTACAACGCCGTGGCATGGGTCGAGGGTGATGATGGGACCAGATACGACACTTATGTTGGCTCTTCCTCTGGCCGAGAGATAAAGATCCATACAGAGAATGCCTCTCCAGACAAGAGTTACAGGATGGTCGCTGAGTTGGATGGTAAAAAATATTCAAGTGACTGGATTAAGCCATTGCCTCCTCCTGATCTTGAGAGTGTTGATATTGACCTTTCCCCGACTGGTGACAATGTCGATGTGCTAGTGACTTTGAAGGGAGGAAACGAGTCAACAGGCTATCTCGGCGTTTATTTTGACGAGACTTGGGAATTTCATGCTGAACATTTGTGCAAGTATGAGCTAGACACCTTACGGTGGGAAGTGAGCAAAAGGGTGGAACCATATCCCAACTATTGGTGTTGGAAATCTAATACATCTTCTATAAAGGTTTTGGAGTGCTCAAAATTTGAAGGAGGAAGGATAGCCTCGTATCCTATCCATAGCTTTTCTCGTTCTGACAACCGAAATCACAAGAAATACTCCATCAACGTGAGAGCTGTGACCTTACCTCAAGAGACATATCGCTTCATGAAGAACCTGGATGACATATCAAACGGAACAGGTAGCCTTTTCTCCCCTAATCCTGGGGAGATGGTAAGCAACATGTTTTGTGAGTCCGATCCATCGGCAAAGGTTTTGGGTTATGTGACTGTGTCTATCGAGTCTACCAAGAGAGTGTTCATTGATGATCGGTATCATGTGCCGGCTCCACCTCCGCAGACGTATTTCTTCTTGCCATCCAGCCCTTTTAGTTATATGGGGTATTATTACGAAGGTAAGTATCCAGTGGACTTTATGACGCTCGTAATTGATGAAAGGGAAGTCATGGGAATCTTCTGGGGGCCTAAGCGCTGCATTGATTGTGTCGTGGATGGTGGCACAAAACAAAAACCAGACTTTTGGGAAGATGAATAAGGTTATATCCATACTGCTTGCCCTTCTGGCCACCTTGTCCCTCAATGGGGCGGAGATGCCTGTCGAGAGGATATATGTTTCCACTGACAGGGAAGTCTACATTGCCGGGGATATGGTCTGGTGCTCGTTGTTTTGTGTCGATCCCCAAGGCCGATTATCACCTGGGAGCGCTGTCTCATATCTTGAGCTGATATCCACGGAAGGTACTGTGGCTGAGGCGAAAGTGGGCCTGCTTGCCGGGCGTGGAGCCGGTAGTTTCCGCATTCCCGTCACAGTCCCGACAGGGGTTTACCGCCTTGTCTCCTATACATCAGCCAATACGAACGAGGATGGCACACCATGGATCGCCGGCTCCAGGATCCTTACCATTTTCAATACATTGTCTGTCTCAAGGGTCAAAGACGGCGTGGAGATTCTCGATGAGGATTCTTACTCCAAATTGACAAGGAAGGCATCCCCTACCTTTGGCTCAGTTGAGTTCAGTTCGTCCGCCAGAGTGAAGAGAGGGTCTGATGTTGGAGTATTCATCAAGAATAATGGCCTTCCTGCGGATTTCTCCTTCTCCATTTATCATGAGGATGATATCATTCCCGCGGCTCAGGGCAATAACATCTCTGGCTTCCTTAAGTCACTTCCCTCATCAGCTCATCCGCGGTTCACTGGAGACAGGCCCTTGGAATATGAAGGTGAGATCATCACTGCGCATGTGAAAGGCAATATGGCTACTCTCTCTTCAGCTGGAGCGCCTTCAAACATGTACGTGGGCATGGCTGATAACGGCAAGGTGTCTTTCATGACCAACAACATCTATGGTGAGAGGGATTTGGTCTGTGAAGTCTCCGGGCCAGGTAGCGAAGATGGAGCGATAGAATTCGATAACCCTTTCATCTATCCGTCCTCCGGTCAATTGCCCAAGCTCGCCATGAGCAAAGTCCTGCAAAGCGACTTGGTGTCCCGGAAAGTCGCCCTGAGGGGGGAAAGAACGCTCAGGCTGGACACGCTCTCCACGATGTTGCGTCACAGGGAGGACCTGTTCCTTGAAAGCGCCCCTCTCAAGCGCTTCCATCTTGATAATTACACCAGGTTCCCGACCGTGAGGGAGGTGTTGGTTGAGATCATCCCCATCCTCAGTGTTCACCGTGAGAAAGGTAAGAACATCATCCGGATAACTGTGTTAGATGGTGCAGACGTTTACAAGACCAGGGTTGGAAACCTGCTTGTGATGATGGATGGTGTGGTTGTTTCCGATGTGGACATGTTACTGGAGTTTGACGCCATGTTGATTGAGGATGTGGATGTATACCAGCAAGCGGTCACATGTGGCCCCGTCTCTTATTCGGGAGTTGTCAATTTCATCACCAAGAGGAATTATGTCACGGCCCTGACTTTCCCGTCCAATGTCCGGGTCTTGGATTATCAAGGAGTATCCTATCCTGTAGCGTATTATGGTAATCCACCGGAAGGGGAGGGAGACGATCTCCGTCAGGTGCTTTACTGGGATCCGTCTTTGAGAGTTGATGCCGGAGGACAGTCCAGGGTCACTTTCCGCACTCCGGGTTATGCGGGCCGCTTCCGTGCTGTTGCTGACGGAATCGCCGAGGATGGTTCGCCCGTACATTATGAGTGGACTTTTGAGGTGGAATAATCCCGAAAGTATTGCGGATTTGATTTTTGTTAGTATATTTGCGGTGTATTAGTTCAGTAATACACCGCAAATAATCATAGTTTAAGATATGAGAACAAAAGTATTCCTATCATCTATCGCAATGGTGGCCGTGCTGGTTTCCTGCGGTCCAAAGGCCCGTCTTGGCAAGACCAAGGTGGCGGATGAGCCTGCTGATGGCGGCTCCTACACAGAGAAGGTATTTCCTGTTGTTTACAAAGTCACACCTGACGCTCAGGTGACCCTGCGTTTTTACGACGCCCTTCCTGATGTTCCTTACATCTCAGTGTCTGATTTCCAGGCTATTGTGCTTCCGGGTTCCACTATGACCGTGACCCATACAGGTGTCGGCGAGTACACCCTGACCAACGCTGACGCGACAGCTGTCGTAAACATTAATAATGATGTGTTTGTCTCCGAGGATTTCGAGGCCTTCACCAACCAGATGGGTCTCCTGCAGCCCGGGATGGCTAACGTTTACTATGACGGCATGCCTTTCGTCCGCTACAAAGGTGTCACCTACACTCCTGCCAATGTGACTACTACCCTGGACATGGGAAAGTACGGGATTGACATCCATGCTGACGGAAAGGGCGCTGTCTATTTCCCCTTCGCCACCCTTGCCGACATGTACACGGACCTTTTCTATCACCACACCGGCTTCAATGGCGAGAAAGTCGTGGTCAACACCTCTGTCAATGAGGTAAACCTCTCGGAGATCGACCCGACTTATAATGAGCCGCTTCTGAGCAAGAAAGCCCGTTCGGAATCCATGGCGGCTTTCAACTACAAGGAACTCTGCTTTGCTATGGATCATTTTTACGGCTATCCTGGCAGGGTCAAGTACAACGCCCAGCTGAAGGCCAAAGGGCTCGATAAAGTCCTGGAGGAAGATGTGGAAAACGGTCCCGAGATCAAGCAGCTTCTCCTCTCCACTTCAATGGGCGAGTATTTCACCGGCATGATGGGGCTTTTCGCCATCTATTTTGACGGGCACACCTCTATGGAAATTCTGTCTCAGGCTGTAGGTAATGAACGTGAGAAATACGCTGACTTGCTTGCTGAGTTCACCAGGACGCAGATGGCTCACATGAATTTCCAGGGGATGCTTCTGGAAGCCGTGGCTCCTATGATGAGCATGATGCAGTCAAGCATGGCTGTCGCCCAGCTTCGTCCCGCGGCCTATGGCCAAGGCGTGACTTACTACAAGAAAGGCAACACCGCCGTCTGCGTTTTTGACTCCTTCAACAGCCGCAACGAGAAGGCCTGGAAAGACTATTATGAGGGCAAAGGCCCGATGCCTACCGTGGAGAACACCCAAGGTGATGACATGGTGATATTCCTGGATGCTCTCAAGAAGGCTGACGCTGATCCCGAGGTCAAGAATCTCATCATTGACATCTCCGCCAATGGAGGCGGTTCCGCCGACATCGTGATGGCTATGACTTCCCTCATCATGGACAAGAGCTACATTAGCCAAGACAATGCATTGACAGGCCAGAGGGCGATTGTGGAATATGAGGTGGACCGCAATTTCGACGGTGTTTTCGACGAAAAAGATAAGGACGTACATTACGATCTCAATTTCGCCGTTTTGACTTCCGGAATGTCCTTCTCCTGTGGCAACCTGTTTCCTTCGATTCTCAAGGACAATGGTATTCCCGTGATGGGTGAGACCTCCGGAGGAGGCGCCTGCGCTATCCAGGCCATGTGTACCGCTGACGGCTTCTGCTTCCAGATCTCATCGTTCAGGGCAAGGTTGAACACTCTCGCCGGAGAGAATATCGATGAGGGAATAATCCCTGACCTTCCTATCGCCACTGACGGGAAGACTCAGGTGGAAGTATCTGAGGAAGAGGCTGTTCCGGCGAGGGACTACTCCAAGTTCTTCGACGTGGATTATCTCACCAAGTTGCTCTCGGAGTATAAGAAATAAAATGTCATTCTGAGCGTAGCGAAGAATCTATTTTATAGCCAGCCTTATTAAGGCGGTGCTGTGAGGAGGGAGGACAGTCTTTATGTCCTTCCTCCCCGCTATTACCTCCAGCGGGGTTTCCTCGAAGAAGCTGTGAGGGGTGACATCCTCTGAAGAATATAAAGTCGCGTCAAGGACTTTCCCCTTCAGAGCGAAACTGAACTCCCTGTCCGTATCGTAGTTGGGGTTGATCAGGGTGATTGTCAGGACCCCGTCCTTTATGGTGGCGGCGGTAGTGTAGTCCTCATCATCTATGATTTTGCAGACCTTTCCGTCTTGGTGGGCTTTCATCATCTCGAAAATCTGGCCATTAGCCGTAAGGCGGCTGCCTTCGGGGGTAATCAGTATCGCTCCCTCTCCGATTGGCTGGAAGTAGCAGACAATCGGGATGTCAAGAGCCGCGCTCTCGTTGATGTAGAAATGCATGGTCCTGGCGGCGTAAATCCCTTCCGACACGCAGGAAGGACGGTACCAGGAATACCACTGGTTCCACTCGTCAAAAGAGATGTGGAGATCTTTTCCAGTGGCGTCGAGGCTTTCCCTCATCCTCTTCGCAAGGTCAATATTCCCCTGGAAGGAGGCGGTGATTTCCTCATACGATTTCTTGATGTCCTCAGGTGTCGTGAATCGCTTGCTTCCTCCGGCATAGTGGTGGAGGGAAATGTATTTTACCTTGTCAGCGAGAGGTGCCGCGGAATACTTCGCCCAGTTGTCATTAGGATATGGCCCTGAGGAGCAAGGCTCCAGATCCGGAGTCACCCCCAACATCGCGTCAGCGTGCTTCTCAGCCATCTCGGCATAGCCTTCAGGTCCCTTGGGACCTTCCATATGGCCATATCCCATCTCGTTACCAAGGGACCAGAAATGAACGTTGTACGGCTCCTTGTGGCCTCTTTCCGCTCTTATTTTGCCATATTCAGTGTCCTCTCATCCATTGCAGTACTCCACCCACTCGGCGCTTTCTTCCGGTTCACTCCAAGCGATGTTAATCGTGATCATCGGCTCGGCTCCGACCTCCCGGCAAAGGGCTATGAAGTCGTCCGTGTCAATCTCGTGGAAGTCAAATCCGTGT
The DNA here is from genome assembly GCA_017429885.1 of Bacteroidales bacterium. GTDB lineage: Bacteria > Bacteroidota > Bacteroidia > Bacteroidales > UBA932 > Cryptobacteroides. The sequence goes on from JAFROA010000040.1 coordinate 9,128, forward strand.
GAATATGGGTGGCTCTCAATCTCTGTCGCTGCCTGAAGAGGTCCCCTCTGATCCACAGGAAGCAG
>JAFROA010000041.1 GCA_017429885.1 Bacteroidales bacterium
GGAGCCAAGGAAGAAGTCATGGAAATCGTTGATTTCCTGAAGAATCCGCAGAAGTACACCGCACTTGGAGGCAAGATACCCAAGGGTGCCCTTTTGGTCGGCCCTCCCGGAACCGGCAAAACCCTCCTCGCTAAGGCTGTTGCAGGTGAGGCCAACGTTCCTTTTTTCTCAATATCCGGTTCCGACTTCGTGGAGATGTTTGTCGGAGTCGGCGCATCGAGGGTGAGGGACCTGTTCCGTCAGGCGAAAGAAAAGGCTCCCTGCATCGTTTTCATCGACGAGATCGATGCCGTGGGTCGAGCGAGAGGCAAGAATGTGGGCTTTTCCTCGAATGATGAGAGAGAGAATACACTTAACCAGCTTCTCACCGAGATGGACGGTTTCGACACGAACTCGGGAGTAATAATCCTTGCCGCCACCAACCGGGCGGACATTCTGGACAAAGCTCTCATGAGGGCTGGCCGCTTTGACCGCCAGATCCATGTCGAGCTCCCTGAGCTAAAGGAGAGGGAGGAAATATTCCAGGTCCACATGAGAGGACTGAAGATATCCAAGGATTTCGACTTAAGCTTCATGGCTCAGCACACTCCCGGATTCTCCGGGGCTGATATCGCCAATGTTTGCAACGAAGCCGCTCTAACTGCCGCCAGGAAGAATAAAACCGAGATTGACAAACAGGATTTCCTCGATGCCGTTGATAGGATAGTCGGAGGTCTGGAACGCAAGAGTTCCATTCTCACACCGGCGGAGAAAAAGACCACGGCATATCACGAGGCTGGACATGCGACAGTCGGATGGCTGTTGCCATATTCCGATCCCGTATTCAAGGTGAGCCTCATTCCCAGGGGCGACGCCCTTGGACTGACATGGTATCTGCCCGACGAGAGGAAGATCTTGTCCAAGTCATACTTGATGGATCAGATGTGCGCCCTGATGGGAGGCCGTGTGGCCGAGGAGATAATCAACGGAGAACCTGCCACTGGCGCTCTGAACGACCTTGAGAGGTTGACCAGGATCGCTTACAACATGATCCAGTTCTATGGAATGGGCGATAAGACAGGTGAGTTGTCTTTCTATGATTCCACAGGCTCCCGCGGTTACGATCTCACAAAACCTTACAGCGAGAAGACCGCCGAGGTGATGGACCAGGAGGTTCGAGACCTGGTTGACGAGGTTCACGACAGAACCATGAAGATCCTGATGGATAATAAAGAAGGTTTCGTCCGCATGGCAAAGCTTCTCCTTGAGAAGGAAGTCATTTTCGCCGAGGACATTGAGAAGATATTTGGCCCGAAGGTAAAGCCTGCGGATCCGGAAGCAGAACCGGAGCAGCAGGAAACCACTGAAACAGAGGTGGATCATGAATAATGTGACTGTAAGGACAATATCAGGAATCGCCTTCATCATAGTGATGGTGACATGCCTGATATTCAACAAGTTCCTTTTCGCCGGGATGATGATATTCATCATGTCCGTCATGCTGGTGGAATTCTATGAGATCACGATGGGGCACAGCTACACCTTCTCAAAGGTGCTGGCCATTCTCGCGGGAATATTCCTTTTCGGTATACTCTTCGCCGCATCCACCTATCACATCCCGATTCGTTTCATCGCCCTCGCGATGATACCGGTATTCATCGTTATGATCAACTCCCTCTATGTCAAGGATAAGGATGAGTATGGCAAGTTCTCGAATATTTATACAGGCCTTCTGTATATCGCTGTGCCTATCGCTCTTGGAAACCTGATCGCTTTCGACAAGGCCGGCAATTTCAGCGGGAACCTCCTGTTGTGCTTCTTTATAATCATCTGGTGCTCAGATGTTGGAGCTTTCGCTTTCGGAATCTCCCTGGGCAAACGGTTTCCCAAAAAGCTTTTCCCGACTGTTTCACCCAAAAAGACATGGATCGGTTTCATCGGGGGAGTGATTCTTTCCGTTGTCGCCGCTTTTGTCCTTTATGAGATCGGGCTGCTGAAATTCCCCCTTATGCACTCGTTGATTCTGGCATTGATCATGTCTGTGGCCGGGGTTTACGGCGATCTTTACGAGTCACAGTGGAAGCGGGTTTTCGGTGTGAAGGATTCCGGTAATATAATCCCGGGACATGGGGGATTGCTTGACCGCTTTGACAGCACTTTGATGGCGATGCCATTCGGAGCCATATACTTGGCTCTATTTGATCTTCTGTAAATTAACCGCAAATGAAAGGAATCAAAATAGACAAAGACTCTAAAGGAACAATCGCGACCTACTGGGCAGTGACTCTGGTACTGGCTTTAGTCGCCATCTTTTTGATAAAATCACCATGGATACTAGTCCCGGTCCTTCTGCTATTGGCACTGTTCGCGTTTTTCGTGTTCTGGTTCCATAGAGTTCCTGAAAGGGATATTCCTGAGGGAGACGAGACTTTGGTCACCTCTGTGGCCGACGGCAAGATTGTGATCGTGGAGCGTGTCTATGAAGGGGAGTATTTCAAGGATGACCGCATCCAAGTCTCCATTTATATGGATTTCTTCGATGTCCACACCAATTTCTGGCCGATGACAGGAACGATATCTTACTACAAATATCACCCGGGAAGATATCTGCTAGCCTTCCTCCCGAAATCCTCGGAGAAAAACGAGCATTCCTCGACCGCTATAAAGAATTCCCATGGGGAAGTGTTCTTCAAGCAGATAGCCGGAACGTTCGCCAGGAGGATAGTTTGCTACTCAAAAGAGGGAATGGAGGTTGATAGAGGCTCGCAATGCGGAATCATAAAGTTCGGCTCCAGAATTGACATATTCCTGCCCCTAGACGCTGAGATACTTGTCAAGGAGGGAGATTTCACGGTTGCTAGCGTCACGGAGATCGCAAGACTCAAATAGCCTTCTCAGATTCAATCAACTCAAGAAGTTTATCGACAGCCTCTCCTTCCGGCACGTGTCTGAGAAGGGGAGTCTTTCCTTTATAAATGGAGACCTTGCCGCCTCCTTCCCCGACATATCCCCAATCGGCGTCAGCCATCTCCCCGGGGCCATTTACGACGCACCCCATCACGGCTATAACAGTGTCTTTAAGGTGGGATGTCTTGGCCTTCACCTCGGCCAGAGCGGACTGGATATTATACATCGTTCTGCCGCATCCCGGACATGCGATGTACTCGGGCCGGTAAAACCGACGTCTGGAGGCCTGCATCAGCTCATCAACCAGATACATGCCTTTCCCGGAAGATTCGATAGACACCGCCTCGCCCGCGTCATCAAGATACTCTCCGTTCAGGACAAGTTCATCTAATTCATTATCCAAGAGTCGTTTCCCGAAGTCACAAGAGACATCCAGAAGGAGGGACTCAAAGGAAGGGGAGTGATATGTGGCGACTGCTTTCCTGCCTTCGAGTGATATGGATGTCATCGAAGACACAATCTTCCTCCCATATCTGGCGGCGAGATAGCGGGCGACAGGAAGCTCGTTCAACGGAGATTCAGTCAATGACACTCGTATAGTGTCACCAATTCCTTCAGAAAGCAGGGAGGATATTCCCACACAGGACTTCATGCGGCCACTGTCACCATTGCCGGCCTCAGTCACTCCGACGTGCATCGGGAATATATGTCCTTCCTCTCGCATGGCGTCGTGGAGCGACCTGTAAGCATCCACCATGACCCTGGTGTTACTGGACTTGAGAGAGACCACCACATTGAGAAAATCCTCTTCCAAACACACCCCAAGCCACTCCATCGCGGCTTTGGCCATAGCCGAGGGAGTATTACCATACAGGTTGGTGATATATTCCCCCAAAGATCCGTGATTTATTCCGACCCGGATCGCGGTGCCGTTATCTTTGCAGACCTGAATAAGCTCACGGAAGCGCTTGACTGCCTCGCTGTGATCCTTGTGGAAATTCCCAGGGTTGATACGCACCTTCTCGACAATAGGGGCAACAGCTATGGCCGTTTGCGATGAGAAGTGTATATCAGCCACAATGGGAGTGGTTATCCCTTCAGATCTTAGAGTCGATTTAA
>JAFROA010000042.1 GCA_017429885.1 Bacteroidales bacterium
ATCTGAGTTGTCGAGTTCGGGAAGGCGATAGAGGCTTATGTCCTGGAATATACCGGGGGAGTGAATACCTATCGCGGAGCGATTTTCGCTTTAGGCCTCGCCGCGATTGCGGCTCTAATAATTGCCCGTGATTTGCAACTAAATGAATATCAGGATAATAGGCAAATATGCCTAGTGAATAACGACCAGGCACCAATCGCTAATATATTGACTGATAGCCCTTTATGTTTCACGCCCAAAGAACTGTCTGAAAGGATAGCTGATCTTTCGGGTTTGATTGCTGCCGGTAATGATTCCCACGGTGCCAAAGCTGTAAAAGAGCACGGGGTCAAGGGTGCCCTCCAACTGGCCCAGGAAGGCTACAAGCCGCTCTTCGCAGACTGGCTGCCGTTTCTTCGGTCCGCAGGTGCCCCCGGGCTTAGGCAGTGCACTGATGTACGGTCCGCAGGTGCCGCCGGGCTTAGGCCGTACTCAGCCGCAGCGGAGCGAGAATGGACGCGGCCGGGCCCGGACGGCACTGCGGACAAAACACCGGACGGCACTGCGGAAAACGCCAGGTTGCTGCAGAAAACACTTCTCAGGATTATGTCCACCCTCGACGACACCTGTGTGATTCACCGGGTAGGATACCAAAGAGCCCAAGGAGTGAAGGAAGAGGCGAAAGCCCTGCTGGATGATTTCAGCGAAGATGGGTTGAAAGAAATGAAAAAGCGCTACGATTCGGAAGGCATCTCCCCAGGGGGAGCCGCTGACATGTTAGCCCTCACGATATTGATAGATTCATTAACACAATAATATTCATTAAAAACCACAAATTATGGTAGAACTGATTCCACACGGAGTTTATCTCCTTGACGGACAGAAGATTGTCGAGAATCCCGAAGGGATGCCCGGCAAAGACGAAGCCCGCGAGAACACGATCGCCTATGGCATCCTCCGTTCTCATGATGTTAATGCTCCCTCTGGTGACAACCGGCCGGCGGCCGCGGGGGATAGTCGGGGGCAGAGCCCCCTCAAACAAGCGAAAGCGTCGAACCTGAGCATCAGGTTCGACGCTATGGCGTCACACGACATTACTTATGTCGGTATCATCCAGACAGCCCGCGCCAGCGGTCTCGAGAAATTCCCTATCCCTTACGCCATGACCAACTGCCACAACTCCCTGTGCGCTGTCGGTGGCACCATTAACGAGGACGACCATGTGTTCGGACTCTCAGCGGCTAAGAAATATGGCGGTATCTATGTTCCCGCCAATCAGGCTGTCATCCACCAGTATGTCCGCGAGGCTCTCGCAACCTGTGGTGGCATGGTTCTCGGATCCGACTCCCACACCCGTTACGGCTCCCTGGGCTGCATGGGTGTAGGCGAAGGCGGTGGCGAACTTGTGAAACAGCTCCTTCATAACACTTGGGACATAAACGCTCCCGAGGTCGTACTGGTGTGGCTTGAAGGTAAGCCCAAGCACGGTGTGGGTCCTCACGATGTGGCGATATCCCTTGTCAAGGCGACTTTCGAGAGCGGTTTCGTCAAGAATAAGGTGCTCGAGTTCGCCGGTCCTGGTGTCAAGGAGCTTCCCATTGACTTCCGCAACGGAATCGACGTGATGACAACCGAGACAACCTGCCTCAGCTCCATTTGGATCACTGACGAGACTGTCAAGAATCATTACGAGACCCACCGTCGTCCTGAGGCTTACAAAGAGCTCAAGCCCGGCAAGGTCGCATGGTATGACAGCATGATCCGTATCGACCTCTCCAGCCAGGAGAGTATGATCGCCCTGCCGTTCCATCCGTCCAACGCTTTCACTATCCATGAGCTTCAGGCTGACCCTGAGGGCATCCTCAAAGCGGTTGAGGAAGACGCTAAGAAGCGTTTCGGCGACAAGGTTCAAATAGATCTCCTTTCAAAGATCAAGGATGGAAAGGTCTGCGCCGATCAGGCGTTGATCGCCGGTTGCTCAGGAGGTACTTATGACAACCTTTCCGAGGCCGCTTCCATCATGAAGGGCAAGACCATTGGCAATGACTATTTCACCATGAGCGCCTATCCTCAGTCAACGCCTGTGTATCTCGCTACGACCCGTGAGCACATCGCTGAGGAACTCCTCGAGGCAGGTGTCGTGATCAAGCCCGCTTTCTGCGGACCTTGCTTCGGCGCCGGGGACGTGCCCGCCAACAATGGCTTCTCCATCCGTCACACCACTCGTAACTTCCCCAACAGGGAAGGTTCCAAGCCCGGTCAGGGCCAGCTCTCTCTCGTGTCTTTGATGGATGCCCGTTCGATCGCCGCCACTGCCGCTAACGGTGGTGTCATCACCGCTGCCACTGACATCGAGTACGAGGACACCCACAAGCCTTACGAGTTCGATGACCGCATCTACAAGAGCCGTGTTTACAATGGCTTCGGCAAAGAGGACCTCAGTGTCGAGCTCCGTTACGGACCGAACATCAAGGATTGGCCGAAGATGTACCCGATGGAGGACAACATGCTCCTTGAGCTGGCCGCTGTTATCCACGACCCTGTGACTACCACCGACGAGTTGATCCCTTCCGGAGAAACATCCAGCTATCGTTCGAACCCGCTCAAACTCAGTGAGTTCGCCCTCTCAAGGAGGGTTCCTGAATATGTCGGGATATCCAAGAGGATACAGGCTCAGGATCTCGAGCGTCGTCAGGGTGAGGCCCCTTCAAATATCGCCATGACCCTTGCGAAACTCGGTGTCTCTTCTGTCAACACATCCTTCGGCTCCTGTGTTTTCGCCAACAAGCCTGGCGACGGTTCCGCCCGTGAGCAGGCCGCTTCCTGCCAGAAGGTCCTCGGCGGCGACGCCAACATTTGCTACGAATATGCGACAAAGCGCTATCGCAGCAACTGCATCAACTGGGGTATCCTTCCGTTCACTATC
>JAFROA010000043.1 GCA_017429885.1 Bacteroidales bacterium
CGAACACATCAAGACATTGATAAATACTAAGTTATGGGACGAGTCGGCTCGTTTCTACAAGGTTATCCCTCGTCATGGGGACGGCTCCTTCTCGCCTGCGAGGGAGGAGCACGGCTACACACCTTGGCTATATGATATTCCCAAGCCGGAGTGGGCTGACGCATGGAAGCAGCTGACAGATCCTGAAGGCTTTAAGGCTCCTTATGGCCCCACTACCGCGGAACAGAGGGCGGAGGGTTTCAAAGTGGTGTATGAAGGCCATGAGTGCCAGTGGAACGGCCCGAGCTGGCCTTTCGCGACCGCACAAACCTTGACTGCCCTTGAGCGTCATCTTCATCGTCAAGGTGAGGGACCGGTCACAAAGAAAGATTATTTCGAGACACTCCAGACCTACAGCGACAACCACCGCCTGACCAAACCCGATGGGACAAAGGTCTGCTGGATAGACGAGAATCAGGATCCTTTCACAGGTGAGTGGATAGCGAGGAAATTGCTCTTGGAGAGGGGGAACAAATACCATGAGCGCGGCAAGGATTACAACCACTCCACATTCTGCGACCTCATTATCAGCGGCCTAATGGGTATCCAGCCCCAGTTGGATGGAACCATAGTCATTGAACCTCTCCTTCCTGAAGGAGAGTGGGACTGGTTCTCTCTCTCAAAGATCTATGTCGTCGGTAAAGAGATATCTCTCATCTATGACAAGGCTGGGAGTCATTTCGGCAAGGGGAAAGGTTTCTTTGTCTATGTTGATGGCAAGAAAGTCTTTGAGTCAGACACTTACGCCATTAAAACAGTTTTATAAAATTTTAATTGTTTTTTCTTATATTTGTCCTCTGACCAACGGTCCAGAGGACTTTTTTTATTGAATAAGAATTAAAAGTTTAAATATTTGGGGTTATGAATAACCTGTTCTATCTGGTTCCCGCCGCCTCTTTGCTGGCTCTGTTTTTCGCTTGGTTTTTCTATAACCAGATGAAAAAGGAGAGCGAAGGTACTCCCACAATGAAGGAGATTGCCCAATATGTCCGAGAGGGCGCTATGGCGTATCTCAAGCAGCAATACAAGGTGGTCTTGATCGTGTTCATAGTGCTTGCCGTCCTGTTCTCATTCATGGCTTATGTGCTTCATGTCCAGAACGGTTGGGTTCCTTTCGCCTTCTTGACGGGAGGTTTCTTCTCCGCTCTCGCAGGCTATATCGGCATGCGGACAGCGACATACGCATCCGCCAGGACCGCTAACGCTGTGAGCCGGTCCCTGAATTCCGGCCTGAAGCTGGCGTTCCGTTCAGGTGCCGTAATGGGCCTGACGGTGGTTGGTCTCGGTTTGCTAGACATATCAATCTGGTGGGTCGTCTTGAACGCTTGCATAGACAATCCGGATGTCTCCCAGAAGCTTGTAGTGATCACAACCACCATGCTCACCTTCGGGATGGGAGCTTCCACCCAGGCTCTTTTCGCCAGGGTTGGTGGTGGAATATACACCAAAGCGGCTGATGTTGGCGCTGACATAGTCGGAAAGGTAGAGCAGGATATCCCTGAGGATGACCCCCGCAATCCCGCCACTATAGCCGATAACGTCGGAGACAATGTGGGCGATGTCGCTGGAATGGGCGCTGACCTTTATGAGTCATATTGCGGTTCCATCCTGGCTACGATGGCACTTGGAGCTTCCGCTTTCTTCAGCGCTGGAGTGGAGAGCCAGATGAAGGCCATCTTGGCGCCCATGATGATAGCCGCCATCGGAGTGTTGCTTTCCATCATAGGAATATATGCCGTGCGCACAAAAGAAGGCGCTGGTCTTCAGCAACTTCTTAAGTCCCTAAGCGTTGGGACCAATCTTTCCGCTGTCTTGATAGCCGCTGTAACTTTCGGGGTTTTCTATATGCTAGGGTTCCCCAACTGGTGGCAGCTCAGCCTCTCGGTGATCTCTGGTCTTCTTGCCGGCGTGATCATCGGTAAAGGCACTGAGTATTACACCTCCCATTCCTACAAGCCCACCCAGAATCTGGCGGAGAGTTCACAGACAGGTCCGGCGACAGTCATCATCAA
>JAFROA010000004.1 GCA_017429885.1 Bacteroidales bacterium
CTTTTAGAGCACTACGCCTGCAGGCGATCCAAGACTTTCGAATACTCCTCCATAGATTAGAAATCAAATCCTATGCTCAGGTATACCCCGGCACTATGAGTATAGTCGGACCAATGGACATTGGCGCTGATGGGGCCGACGATGGAATTGTATGTGTATTGGAGACCAAAGCCATGGTAGTCGTAAACCTTTGTCCCCCAATAATTGAAATCATCTATATCATCAACAGACACTGCGTAATTGTAAATACCGGTCAAGTAGTTGTTGCGATATAGCTTGACCCTGAGATCGGCCCTGGCTATGCCTAACATCTTGGACATCGATGCGGCGTTGTTGATCCCGATAAAAGGCATCTGCTGCTCAAGGTATCTCCCCGCCATGCTTCCGCCCATGGTATTCGCGAACTGAATGGGAACTTCGCTGCCAAACAGAACCCTCGCGTTTAATGACGGAATGAATGCGAATGAATCTCCTCCATAAACTTTCTTGGCGTCGAATTGGACGGCATGGAACTTATTGAACCTGTTAGGGAAACCTCCGAAAACCCATCTGTAAGAGATCCCGACCGAATGGCCTGATGTGGGGACATAACCATCATCCAGTGAATCGTTTCTGCCGTCCAGGAACAGGGACAGATAGTTATTCTTCAACTGATCTGAATTATAGTTCCATATGCTGCGCTCAGAGAGGATGGAGCTGATGTTGTAGTAGTCATTACGGAAGCCTGTCTTCAGGAAGAACTTGGACCATTTTATGTTGGACAGATAGAACTCTTCCCGGATGTTGGTGTTATTGATCCTGAAGTTATTGTTACCCAAACTGAAGGTGTTCTTGTCGGTGTAACGCAGGCTGAATGCCGCATTGACTGTCATCCCTCGTTGCGCGACATAAGAATAAACCGCACCTGCGTAAGGATTGGAACCCACCTTTCCAGTGAAATCCCAGGAAGCTCCACGGAGTTTCTGAACTCCAAGTCCCACATTGACAATCACGGCCACAACCTCCTCCGTGTCGAACCTGGCGCCTACACCGACCTTGTTTATAGGTCCTTTCTTACAACTGAACTTAAGGCGGTAAGGTTGGTCATCCCCTAACAGCTCATAGTTGACATAATCGAACGAATTGGTGGCGTAAATGGTGGCCACCGCATCCTCGATTTCAGCGCTACCGACCCGTGTCCCTGCCTTGACAGCGATCTTATTCTGAAGATAAGCGCTTTCCTTGTCGCTCACACCCACGATTTCCACACCGGAAATCAGCACTTTCCCGAGCCTGATATCATCCGCGACAGAATTGCTCAATGACTTTTCTCCTGGACCGACAACTCGTTTAAGAGAATCAAGCTGATCAGCCACGGCAACAGCAGCCTCATATCCCCTCCCGATAATCACATCAATGCTATGGGTGTCAAAACTCATCATGCCGTATTCATGGAGGTCGGGCTTGATCGTCACGTCCGGGATGTCGATATTATTCTCGAAGGATGAGCGCCCCATCATGTCAATACCTGTGTCGAGGATATCCCCGAGATTATTAATCTCAGAATATGATTTATAACCACTTGAGAGATTGACTCCTATGACTATGTCAGCCCCACACTTCTTGGCGAGATCCGTAGGATAGTTGTTCCTTATTCCACCGTCCACGAGAACCATACCGCCCGTCTTTACAGGCGTGAACAGTCCCGGAATGGACATTGTTGAGCGAAGGGCAGTGGTCCATTTGCCTTGCGACCAAATCTTCGCGGTACCTTTCACCAGATCGGTAGCCACGCAAAGGAAAGGAATAGGCAGATCCTTATAGAAGTCTATATCATCCTGATATCCCACAGACAGGGAACTCAAGAGGTTGCTCACGTTCTGGCCGAAAACCATCCCGGAAGGAAGACTTCCCATGAGATTGGACCTTACAAGTCCGGATGCGTCATCCCCGTCCGCACCAAAATGGATGTCCTCGCTTCTATGAGGGTACTGGAGTTCGTCTGACTTCTGTTTCAGGAATTCTTTCTTGTCATAATAGAACGGGAAGGAAAGGACATATTTCTCCTTGTACTTGATCGTGGAATACGACAAATACTTTCTAGGCACCTTGTCTGACAAGACCATGTCCCAGTCAATGCCTCTGATCAGGGAATCGAGATGTGGCGCGTCATATCCAAGAGCGTAGATTCCTCCGACAAGACCGCCCATACTGGTGCCCATCACGAGATCTATCGGCATACCGATCGATTCCAGATAGGATATCACACCCACATGAGCCGCACCCTTGGCTCCTCCACCAGAAAGCACGAGGGCCACTGTGGGACGATGTTCCACTGTCCTTATCGAATCCAGTCTATGCTTTATCACCCTCACTCTCAAGTCTTTAGCCTCAGCGGCGGCATCCAGTACAGCGTGGCTGGGCTGAGCCTCACAAAGGACCGAGACAGTCAAAGCCAAGGTTAAAGACAGTAATACTCCGGAAAGCTTGCTCATCATCTCTCTTGATGTGTTGTTACAGTTCTTTTCCTATGCTCGCCAGCGAGCATACCGCAGGCGGCCATAATATCCTCCCCCCTGGAAGCCCTTATGGTACAAGTGATTCCATGGTTTGACAGACGATCCCTGAAACTCTCCATCACAATCTGTGGGGACGTCTCGAATGGAGCGTCAGGAATCTTGTGGAACCGGATCAAATTGACCCTGCATTCCATTCCTTTAAGAAGCCTGATCAAAGCGTCAGCATGACGCTTGGTATCGTTCAATCCAGCGAACATTGTGTATTCGAAACTCACCCTTCGCTGACCTGTGAAATCATATTCGTGAAGAAGCCCTATAACCTCCTCAAGCGGCCATGCTTTCTGGACAGGCATAATGGAGGCTCTCTCCTCCGGGAAAGGATTATGAAGACTGACGGCCAGATGGCAACGGGTCGTGTCAAGGTAACGTCTCAAGGCAGGAAGGACCCCTATGGTCGATAGAGTGATCCTTTTAGGACTCCATCCGAATCCCCAGTCTGAGGTCAGTACCTCTATCGCCTTGATCACATTATCATAATTGTCCAACGGCTCACCCATGCCCATGAATACGGCGTTGGACAGATCAGCCGTCTCGTCGATGGCAACGAACTGAGACAGGATCATCGCCGTGGAAAGATTGCCATGGAATCCTTGCCTGCCGGTCATGCAGAACTTGCAACCCATCCTGCAACCAGCCTGCGAGGACACGCACAAGGTTTTCCTGTCGTCATCCGGGATCATCACAGTCTCCACCGCATTCCCCTCCGCAACCGGAAAGAGGTATTTCTTTGTCCCATCCCTGGACACCTGGCACGCTGAGGGCATCACGACTCCAAGGTCATATTCTTCCTTGAGCTTCTCTCTGCCCGCTTTAGAGATGTTCGTCATCTCGTCTATAGAGCGGACTCTCCTGCCATAAAGCCACCCGGCGAGCTGCTTTCCGGCATAAGCCGGAAGGCCGACCTTCAGGGCAACTTCCTTCAATTCATCAGGGGTCTTTCCAAGCAGAGTCTCACGCATAGAGGGGACAATTTTTACCGATTACAAATTTAATGAAAAA
>JAFROA010000044.1 GCA_017429885.1 Bacteroidales bacterium
ATGTCGGGACCCACCGCCAGGGTGACGCATCAGCTTTCATATTCTTTCTATTGTGGAACTTGGATAATAATGCCTTAATATCTCATCGAAGTGATATCCCCTCGCCCCCATGACGGCGGCACCAATCTGGCAAAGACCCACTCCGTGGCCCCATCCTGAGCCATCAAGGATCAACCTGTCTCCTTCCCATTTCACTTGGAAAGCGGAGCTCTTGAGGTGGGAATCGGAGAGCCACTTCCTGATTATCAGTTCTTTCCCTATGACCATGGATCGTTTATCCCCCTCTATGAGCAACCTTTTCAGACGACCGGAAGGGCCTCTCTCCACCGGAACCAAATTCCTGATCTCCCCAAAGTCGATTCCCGAGCGTTGGCGGACCAGATCGGAGACTTCCGCCCTTGTATATTCAGTACGCCAGCGGTAGAAATCCTTGGTCTCGAGGTCATAATCATTTAAGACCTGCGAGAGGATGGACTCGTCAGCGGTGTCGCAGAACGAGTGTTCTCCCACCTTCTCACCAGGAGTGTCCGGAAGTGATTGGAGATAAGGATAATCCTTGTCTTCCCAGCATGTGCTGAAAAGCTCCGAGAGTCCTCCGCAGCACTTCGAGAAACGGGCGTCGCAGATCTCACCGCCATAAGTCAGGACCAATCCCCATGTCTGGTCAATAGCCTTACGCACAGTCTCACCGGCTGCCATGGTCAGCCCCTGATAACGCTGGCAATGATCGTCAGCGCACACATCAAAACGGGTGTGATCCTCATGGTCAAACCATTTGATATATTCGCACTCTATCCCGGAAACATCTGAGGATGAAGAAGATAGCTTCGAATCAAGTTTAGTCACCAAGGCGGGGACATTATTCATCGCCTTTAGCTCACCGTCTGGGATACGGGCTTCCATATCCTTTTTTCTCCTGGCTATCTGGGCCAGCACCCATGATCTGGATATAACCGCATGAGCCTTAAGGAATTCCAGTCCCGCAGAGGCTTTCATCTCCGATGAGATAACGCTCAAAAGATAATCCTCTACCCCAATGATATTCACGGCGACGACCTTTCCGCCGTCGACTATGAACTTCAAAGTGCCGGCATATTTATGGGTCACCTTCCGCTCCCAGTGGAAATCAACCCCGATAGTCACTCCATGCAATATGAAAGACGGCTCAGCAAATAACCTCGCCTCCGTTTGAGCCTCGAAAAAGAGCTCGTCGTAAAGCGCCCCGTTGTATGAGATTTTCCCTTCCTTGTAAGAGACCTTCTGCGGTCCGGCGCCATCGGAAATAATCTCAAACTCAATTTCTTCCGCTGCCATTATCCCGACCTCGAGAGTGGCTTGGGTCCTAGTCAGCCTCCAGATGATCTCCTGATCCTCCTCATCGGACAAGGTTATCTCCGAGATCATATCGCCCAGCAAGCCGGAATCCAGTTTCTCAAAATCCTCCTCCCGGGTGGTGATGAACACGCCACCCATATCAGCGCAGCCTGGACTCATGTAAAGGTGGTCAGAATCCTTCGACCCATAATGATGGGAACGGTGTTTCTCCCTGAATATGACCACAGACCG
>JAFROA010000045.1 GCA_017429885.1 Bacteroidales bacterium
CTGGCTTTACACTTTTGGATTGCGACGGGTTCAACTTGACCGACGTCAAGCTCTACAACTGTTGTGGCATGGGAGTCATCGCCCAGAGTTCCAAGGATATAGAGTTGCTCAGAATGGATGTGGAGCCGACTCCTGGCTCTGACCGTATTATAAGTATCTCCGCTGACGCCACCCATTTTGTGAATTGCAAGGGATATATCCGGATGATCGATTGCGTGTTCAAAGGCCAGAAAGATGATGCCACGAACGTTCATGGCTGGTACATGGCGGTCGAGAAGATACTCTCACCTGACAAATTGCTCCTGCGCTGGAAGAACAGCGGTCAGTACGGGGTTCGTTTCATAAAGCCCGGAATGACCCTCGAGCTGGTCGACAGCCAGACGATGGAGACCTATTCACGCAAGAGTGTCAAGTCCGTTGATTATCTTAATTGTGAGTATGCTGAAGTCACTTTTTCTGAACAACTTCCTGAGATTGTTAAAGAGGGGGATGTCATTGCGGAGGACGAAGCTTATCCTGATGTCCTTATCAGCGGGTGCTACATCGGTAATAACCGCGCGAGAGGCCTTCTGATCGGATCCAGGGGTAAGGTTGTCATAGAGAAAAACACCTTCCACTCTCCTGGCACCGCGATTCTTTTCGAGGGAGACGGCCGCTATTGGTATGAACAGTCCGGAGTACGTGATGTGACCATCAGGGACAATGTTTTCGATAATTGTATGTACGGTTCCCCGTCTTGGGGGAGCGCTGTGATCGCCGTCGGAAGCGGAATCCCTGACAAGGAGCATTCCCGGTACCATAAGAATATCCTCGTGGAAAACAATGTGTTCCGTGGATTTGACTATCGAATTGTCAATCTCTATTGCGTTGACGGATTCACCTTCAGGGGCAATAAGATTGAATTCACAGACGCCGATTATCCCGCTAACGCCACCCCTGAGGATAAGTTCATTTTCAAGAATTGCGACAACGTTAAAGTCGAGGAATAATGAGAAGGATCCTTGTGCTGGCGACGCTTCTTTTGTGCGCTGCCGTATTCTCAAAAGCAGAGGTCAGGCTGCCTTCCGTGCTGAGCGACAACATGGTTCTCCAGCGGGACTCCCAGGTCAACCTTTGGGGCTGGGCCAAGCCACGTAAGACAGTCAAAATCAAGACTTCATGGAACCGTAAAAAGTATCGTGTCCGGGCTGACGCCGACGGCAAATGGATAGTCAAAGTCGCCACAACAGGCGCCGGAGGCCCTTATTCCATCACCTTCTCCGATGGCAAGAAGACCAAGATCGGGAATATCCTTCTCGGCGAGGTCTGGATATGCTCCGGCCAGTCTAATATGGAGATGCCGGTGCAAGGATTCCTCGGCCAGCCATGTCTCCATGCCGCCGAAACCATGCGGGAAGCCCGTCAATATCCAGACATCCGTCTTTTCACTGTGGCCAGGGATTCTACCGACACGCCCAAAGATGACTGTGTTGGCGAGTGGCTTTGCTCCGACCCTAAGACTGTGGGGGCATTCAGTGCCGTAGGTTATTACTTCGGCCGTTGCCTGAACCAGTATCTTGGCGTTCCTATCGGTCTCATAACCACCAATTGGGGTGGCACCAACATAGAGGCCTGGATGTCGCCCGAGTCCAATAAGAAACTCGGCGTGGATGAGGAATATACCGCCAAGAACTGGGATGAGTACTATTTCCCGGGCTCCGTGCTTTACAACGGTATGGTTGTCCCTATCGAGAACTTCACCGCAAAAGGTTTCATCTGGTACCAGGGAGAGTCCAACAGGGGCAATTATAAAGAATATGCTGCCATGCAGGCTGAGATGATCCGCCAGTGGCGTGAAGCTTGGGGAGATGAAAAAATGCCTTTCTATATCACTCAAATAGCCCCATATCGCTACAGCGGTGCCGAAAAACGCAGGTCAGCCCTCTTGGTGGAAAAGCAGATTAAGGCTACTGAGATGGTCCCTTATTGCGCCATGGCCAGCACGACGGATGTCGGTACTTATTCGCTTATCCATGAGCCGGACAAACTCTCTGTGGGCGAACGTCTGGCATGGCTTGCCCTGTCAAGGGACTATGGAATCGAGGGCGTGCCGGCAGATGCGCCGACGTATAAATCCATGGAAATAATTAATGGTAAAGCAGTTATCTCGTTTAATAATCTATGTGAGCCGAATGATCAGTCCGATCCCAGGAGTTTCAGTTGGTTGGATGACCAGGGGCAGGTGATCCGTTCCGTCAAGGGATTTGAGATCGCTGGAGCGGATAAGAAGTTCCGTCCGGCTAAAGCCCGTCTGCTCTGGTCGGATAATCAGGTTGAGGTATGGTCAGACGAGGTAAAGACCCCTGTGGCCGTGCGTTATTGTTTTAACAACTATTCTGAGACTAATCTGAAGACGACTCTCGGCCAACCTGTCGTACCGTTCCGCACCGACGATTGGGAAATTCCGGCGGCAGAAATAGACTGATTATTCGTTTTTTCACTGGTTTTCACTATATTGTGACAAATAATCACAATCTATATGAAATCTATTATCTACTTAATCGGTCTTGTACTCGCTGTCTTGGCGGTGATTGACATTTGCAAGAAGCCTATTTCCGTGGTCGGAAAGGTGATTTGCTCCGTTTTGGTTTTGGCCACCAGTTGGGTCGGCCTTATTGTCTATTACCTCTGGGCGAAAGACCACATCACCGAGTGGTTCAAATAGTTCTATTCGTGTGAGCTGAATTCACAGCCACACCAGGTCTGGTTGTACAGGGCGCAGGACTTTATCAGAAAGATCCTGCGCTCTTGCATTCCGCCCTTTCGCCAATTTTGATTCCACCAAACCAATTGTCGCAAAGTTTCAGTCGGGAGATACTCTCCCCCAGGGAACTCTGCCACCCTCGGCACGATAAGAGGGGGGACCGGAGCTTCGCTTTGCGAAGCGAGCGGTGGGGCCGAGCGAAGCGAGGCGTTCATCGGGGGAGAGTATCTTTCGACCGCGACTCGTCCTGCGGCGTCGACTTGGGAGAGGTCTTTCCAACGGGAGGAGGCGAGGGTGGTGGTGAGAATGTCGTAGCCGTGCGAGGCGGCATAGTGGGCTGCCCTCAAAAGGCGGAACTCAAAGCAAGCAAGACATCTAGGCCCACGTTCCGGTCCGGCTAGAGCGGCTCCCGCCCGGGAGCGTACATATTCCGTCCATGCAGCGTGATCATAATCATCGTCAATTACTTCCAGTCCGAATGATGCGGCGTACCTACCAAGTTCTTCACGTCTTTTGACATATTCCTCATAAGGGACTATGTTGGAGTTGCTGAAGAACACTCCGGGCCTGAGCCACTCTTCCACCATC
>JAFROA010000046.1 GCA_017429885.1 Bacteroidales bacterium
CATTAATTCGCTATTTTTGTAAGATAAGAAAGATCCGGATATGATTAAGTCAATGACAGGCTACGGCAAGGCGGAGGCCATCCTTGAGACGGGAAAACTCACCATCGAGATTAAGACGCTCAACGGTAAGAATTCTGATGCGAACATCAAGACCCAGCTCCTTCCGAAGGACAAGGAACTGGTGGTTCGCCAGATGATCGCCGAGTCTTTGGTTAGAGGGTCGATCGACTTCTTCATGACCTGGGAGCCGGGAGCCGGATCCGCCAAACAGGTCAATCCTGTTCTGGTCAAGGAATATTTCGGCCAGATGAAGGAGATCCGCAACAATCTCACTAGCTACCGCGCGGCCAATTTCGGGGACCAGGCGAGGATGGACAACGAGCTTCTGACCTCAATAATGCGTTTTCCGGACGTGATGGACAATTCAAGGCAGGATGTCGTGACTGAGGAAAACTGGCCGGTGGTGGAAAAAGCTGTAAAGGAGGCTATCCAGGCTGTAAACGACTACCGGAGCAAGGAGGGCGAGGCGCTTTATAAGGATGTGACCTCCAGGGTGAGAGGTATAATGGAGCTGGAGGATGAGGTTGAGAAGCTTGAACCGGAGAGGGTATCCTCAGTCAGGGAGAGGCTCCAGAGGAGTCTTGCTGACCTTGAGCAGAAGGTTGATCCTTCCAGGTTTGAGCAGGAGATGATTTTCTATCTGGAGAAACTGGACATCAATGAGGAGAAAGTGCGTCTTCGTCAGCATTGCAGGTATTTCCTCGACACGATTGATTCAGAGCCGTATCCAGGGAAAAAGCTTGGCTTCATTATCCAGGAGATGGGTCGCGAGATAAACACGACCGGATCGAAGGCGAACCATGCCGGCATCCAGAGACTCGTGGTCAGGATGAAGGACGAGCTGGAGAAAGTCCGTGAGCAGTCCATGAATATTCTTTAGTCAGATGAATAAAGACACCGTCATATTGATAATCTTGGCCGTTGTGGCGATTCTTGCCTTAGTGGGGATGTTCGTAGTTATGTCCCGGGGTGCAAAGGAACGGGCAAAGCTGGTCAAGAAATACGAAGATGCCGAAGATGCTCTGCAGGACCGTATCACCAACCTTACCAGTGAGAAAGCCGCTGTGGAAAGCCTTCTGGCTGCCAGGGATGAGTATGAGACCCGGCTCAAAGAGGAACGTGACAGAGCTTCCCAGGCGCAAATAGAGGCTCAGGAGAAGGCCCTCAAGATGCAGGAGGAACGGCACCAGAAGGAACTGGAAAGCATGAGGGACTCTTTCAAGGCCCTCTCGGCCGAGAATAGCGCCGCTTTCAAGAGCCAGAGCGCTGAGTCTATCGCTGAGCTCTTGAAGCCGATTAAAGAGAAGTTTGAGGCCTTCGATAAGAGTGTGAGGGAGTCCAGGATGGAGAGCGCTGCCCAGAGCGCCGCCATGAAAGAGAACATCGAGAACGTCCTGAAGCGTTCACAGGCCGTGGGTGAGGAGGCCAGGAATCTCGCTAACGCGTTGACTGGATATTCAAAGGTCCAAGGGGACTTCGGTGAGATGTTGTTAACCGATGTCTTGAAGAACGCCGGGCTTGTCGAGGGAATACATTTCTTCACTCAAGGTGTAATCACGGACAGAGATGGTCACGAGATTAAAAGTGATGAGGGAAGGACTTTGATTCCGGACGTCATGGTGTACTATCCGGATGACACCACCGTCATCATAGATTCCAAGGTCAGTCTCAACGCATACAAGGAATATATGGTCAGCGAGACTGTCGATGTCAGGAGGAAGTTGGCCAAGGCTCATGTGGAGAGCGTGCGCAAGCATGTGGATGAGCTGAAGACCAAGGATTACGCTTCGTATATTCCTCAGGGAAGGAGGAAGGTCAACTACAACTTGATGTTCATCCCCGTGGAAGGCGCTTTCAGGCTGATGCTCGAGGAGGATCCTATGTTGTGGCAGGTGGCAAAGGATAATAATGTCCTTATTGTCAGCCAGATGACGTTGATCATTGTTTTGAATATGATCCAGATGGCTTGGAAGCAGGCCAATCAGGAGAAGAATATAGCAGAGGTTTACAAGACTGCGGAGGAGCTGATGAGCCAACTGGGAGGCTGGATGGGAAGTTATGTCAAGATAGGCGATGCTCTGGAGAAAGCCGCCGCGGCTTATGGAGACGCTTCCAAGAAACTGTCAGATTCTAATCAAAG
>JAFROA010000005.1 GCA_017429885.1 Bacteroidales bacterium
GCGAAGTCTGATGCCAGGGAACAGAAGTTCTTCGAACGCTATAAGGCTCGTTACGAGAAGAAAAAGGCCAGGCAGGATGCCGCCGCTTTAAGGAAGAGGCATTAGTCTTGCGTGATTTGGGGTGTAGGACGGCGCTTTTGTCCCGATATTTGTCTCTCCTTTAGTTATCTTTGCTATCTACCATTATAATGCTAAAGTTTTGAGACCAATTATCCGATCATCCCTGTTCCTCGTTTTATCTGCCGCTTTAGCGGCATGCTCTAGAACTTCTGAGACAAATATTGTCTCGTATGCGGACCCCTTTGTCGGGACCGGTTTTCATGGTCATACATATCCCGGTGCCACCACCCCTTTCGGGATGGTCCAGTTGAGCCCTGACACCAGGAACAGGACTTGGGACGGATGTTCTGGCTACCACTATAGTGATGCTTCCATCCTTGGTTTCTCGCACACCCACATCAGCGGTACCGGTTGTGCGGATCTCGGTGATTTCCTTTTCCTTCCTTTCATCGGGAAAGATATTCCCATAAGCCTGCCATTCTCTCATGACGATGAGACAGCCTGTCCCGGGTACTACAAAGTGGACTTCCCGAAAGCTGGCCTTACAGTGGAACTGACCGCTACCACCAGAGCCGGAGTCCATCGCTACACGTTCAAGGGAGAAGGGGAACGCCATATCCTGATTGATGCGGCCTATAATATCGGGGAAACCCATCCTGACCGGATATTCATGGACATGGAGGGAGATTCTGTTGTCAAGGGAGGCCGTCATGTCAGCGGTTGGGCTCCTGACAGGCAGATTTATTTCAATGCCGTTTTCTCGGTCCCTTTCTCGTCGGCTGAAAAGCTTGAAGGGGACAGGATGCTTCTCACCTTCCCTGAGACGACGAAGGAAATGACTGTTTCTGTGGGACTTTCACAAGTTGATACTGACGGCGCCGCACGTAATCTCGCGACTGAGGTTGGCGATAAGGATTTCGACACCATCCGCACTGAGGCTTCCAATACTTGGGCTGAGGCTCTCGGATCCATAAAGGTAGAGGGGGGCAGCAAGGAGGATAGAACCAATTTCTACTCAGCTCTTTACCACACAATGATAGTTCCTAACCGGGGCGATGACGTTGACGGGCGTTACAGGGATTTCCGCCAGGAGATCGCCACTGTGCCTGAGGGAGGGGCGTTCTACT
The DNA here is from genome assembly GCA_017429885.1 of Bacteroidales bacterium. Lineage (GTDB taxonomy): Bacteria > Bacteroidota > Bacteroidia > Bacteroidales > UBA932 > Cryptobacteroides. The sequence goes on from JAFROA010000005.1 coordinate 1,188, forward strand.
CCACGTTGTCCTTATGGGATACTTTCAGGAGTTGGAACCCTTTGATGACTTTCATCAATGTGCCTCTTGTCAATGACATGGTGTTCAGCCTCATGGACATGGCCAACAAGGGCGGGAGACTTCCCATGTGGCCTTTGGCCAGCTCTGACACCGAGTGCATGATAGGTTATCATGCCGTCTCCATGATGGCGGACGCTTGGCTCAATCTCCGATCATTCGATTATGAGGAGCCTTTCAAGGCCATGATCAAAGCCTCCAACACTGATGCGAGCTCTGAGTCTTACAACGCTTATGGGTATGTTCCCGCCAACATTCAGGCGGAGTCGGTTTCCAAGACTCTGGAGTTCGCCTATGATGATTGGTGTATCTACCGGATGGCCGAGGAACTTGGTCTTGAGGATATAGCCAATGAATATTATTCCAGGGCAAGGCGCTACACCGCCCTGTTTGATGCCTCAACCGGTTTCATGCGTGGAAGGGACTCTGATGGTAACTGGATGCCTAGGTTCAATCCGATCGGCAGCTCCAGGGACTACACCGAAGGTATCCCGTGGCAATTCCGGTTCTTCGTCCCTCACGACTTCAATGGATTGACGGCTCTTATGGGGGGTAAGGAAGCCATGGTCGCCGCCCTGGACTCCCTTTTCACGTATGACGAGAGGGATCCCGGGACTGATATCGGTGACATGACCGGTCTTGTCGGCCAGTATGCCCACGGCAATGAGCCCAGCCACAACATGGCATATCTATACAATTTCCTGGGTCAGCCTTGCAAGTCCCAAAAGCTTGTGCGTCAGTTACTTCAGGAAATGTATTCTCCCACTCCCGAGGGCATCAGCGGCAATGAGGATTGCGGCCAGATGTCTGCGTGGTACATCCTCTCGGCTCTCGGAATATATCCTATCTGCCCCGGAACGGGTGAATATGTATTCACGGCTCCTCTTTTCAAGAGGGCCGTCATCTCATTGTTCGGAGAGGAGGATCTTGTCATCATTGCCGATCATCCTGAATATCCATACATCAAATCAGTCACCTTTAATGGGGAACCTGTTGATGCTCAATTTATTACTTACGAGAGACTTCGTGATGGAGGCGAGTTGGCCTTCGAGTTGTCGAAGGAGCCGGTATCAGACCGTGATAATCTCCAGGCTCCGTATTCCATGACTGCGGGTGATCAGGTATCCATGCCTTATGTCACTGGAGATCCCGTATATTACGAAGGAGACTTTGAGGTCCTCCTGAGGAGCAGGACTGAGGGCGCCACGATCAGGTATACCCTTGATGGCAGTGACCCTGATGAGAATGCCGCTCTTTTCGAGAAACCATTCACGATCAATAGTGATGTGATCATCACCGCCAAGGCTTTCAAGGATGGGCTGGCCCCCAGCGAACAGATGAGAGTCCATGCCATCCCCGCCATTTTCTTACCTGCCGCGAAGGTGTCTGGACTAAAGCCGGGATGTAAATACACCTACCACACCGGCCTTTTCTCACGCACCTCTGATGTAAGGGCAAGCCGCCCTCTTTCCTCAGGAGTGATGGAATCTCCCTCAATCAAGGATGCTCCGGACGAGGATCATTTCGGATATGTGTTCACTGGCTATCTGGACGTTCCCGAGGATGGCATCTGGGACTTCGCTCTCCGCAGCGATGACGGCGCTCTTCTAGAGATTGACGGAAAGATTGTGGTGGACAACGATGGTTCCCATGCCGCATACACCGCCACCGGTCGTATTCCTCTGAAGAAGGGATTTCATCCTTTCCGCCTCTCCTATCTGGAAGATTACGAGGGGCAGAGCCTATTCTGGGCTTGGAAGCCTCAGGGGGGAGAGAAGTTTGAAAGGATACCGAAAGAGGCGGTTTGGCATCAATAGATTCTTCGCTTAGCTCAGAATGACAATTAATATAACGATATGCGTAAAATACTGATAATCTTCGCGGCTGCGGCGTTGAGCCTGACTCTCCAGGCACAGCGCCCCATCGCCTATCATTCCCACAATGACTACGATCGTATAGCTCCTTTCTGGGAGGCGTATTCACAGCATTGCACCTCGATAGAGGCCGATGTCTTCCTCCATGACGGGGAGATCCTTGTGGCTCACAACCGGGAGGACGTGAGCGCCGACCGCAGCTTGAGGACAATGTACATCGAGCCGATAGTCAAGGTGTTCCGTGAGAATGGAGGCCGCATGTGGAAGGGAAGTGATGATCTCCTTCAGCTGGTTGTCGATCTCAAGAGTTCTGATGCCCTTCCCGGAGTAGTGGCTCTCGCTGGGGAGTTCCCGGATGTGTTCGCGAGCGAGAAAGGTGTCAGGATAGTCATCACAGGTGGATATCCTGCCCCAGCCGATTATGGTAAATGGCCTTCCTGGCTTTGGTATGACGGTGACTTCACGGATGGAAAACTCAATTATACCCCTGATCAGTTAAAGCAAATCGCGATGATCAGCACCGACTTCCGCAAGTTCGCCAAGAAGTGGAACGGCAAGGGACGCATGATCGATCCTGAGCTTTTTGCGGTCCAGGGCGCGATTGATGCCGCCCATGCGGTCGGTAAACCGATCCGTTTCTGGGACGCTCCTGAAGGCACGACAGTCTATTTCACCTTCCAAAAGATGGGGGTTGACATAATCAACACCGATTATCCCGCCAAATGCGCCCTTTTCTATGACGACTGGGTCAACAAGAATTTCTGGATGGGCCAGCACAAGGTTCAGGCTGGGGTCACCGGGACCCATAAACTCGACAAGGCTACCCGCGATTTCAAGGGCTTTCAGAATGAGAAGCTCCAGCTCACGAAGAGGATAGAGACCTACACTCCGACCTACAAGAACGACGGTTCGGACAAGAAGATCAAGAATGTCATTTTCCTGATCGGCGACGGCATGGGTCTGAACCAGATCTCTGCCGGAGCTTTCGCCAACAACCGGGATTTGTCTCTTCTGAAGATGAAGCACATCGGCTTCCAGTTCGCTAATCCCGAGAACGACTTCATCCCTGACTCCGCTTCGGGAGGAAGTACCCTCGCCACCGGTGAGCCTTCATGGACCAGGCACATCGCGTCCAATTATGACGGCTCCGCAGAGGTGTCTCCGTTGTCTGACTATTTCCACGACATGGGCAAGGCCACAGGTGTCATCACCATGGGAGACATCGCCGACGCGACTCCCGCCGTGTTCTACGGCCACACTTCCGAGCGCGACAGTACTGAACTGATCACAAGTTTCCTCGCCACCACCGCGAAGATCGACCTCCTGGCTGGAAGCGGCAGGGACTATTTCGAGGATCCACGTCAGGACAAGATCGACCTGATGGCAGGGATCAAGGCCAATGGATATTCATACACCTACGACGCACTCAACACCTCCAGCGTTCCCGGTAAGGTTATCGCTATCGACCAGAGGATGAGGGCATACGCCGAGGAAAGAACCCTCGATCTGCTCGCCGAGATAACTGTAGAGTCTATCAAAAAGCTCCAGGGCATGTCCAAGAAGGGCTTCTTCCTGATGGCGGAGGGAGCCAAGATCGACTATGCCGGCCATTCTGACTGTTTCCCGGCATCGGTGATCGAGCAGCTCGCTTTCGACTGCGCTGTCGCAGCCGCGATGAAGTTCGCTGATGAGGACGGCCACACCCTTGTCGTCGTGACGGCGGATCATGAGACCGGTGGCCTGACCATTCTTGACGGAGACCTCAAGACCGGCCATGTGCTCGCGATCTACAACTCCGACGACCACACTCCCGCCGTGATCCCCGTCTTCGCCTACGGACCCGGCTCCCAGCATTTCCAGGGCGCTTATCTCAACACGGAGATCGCCCGAACCATTAAACGAATTGTCAAGAAATGAGACGTTTACTGCCTCTGGCGTTGATGCTTTGCTGCGCCGCCACCGCATTGGCCCAGGACCTGAAGTCAGGGCCCTATGACCTCCCGTACAAGAATACCTATGTCAAGAATATATTCGTTTCGGAGAACTCTTTCCGGACAATGAAGCCGGAGACAAAGGCTCCCAAATCCTTCAAGGAGGCGCAGAAGATTCTTCCCTCTCCTATATGGGAGGGGCATGAGAAGGAGATTGAGATGTACTGGCATGCCTGGAAGATCGCTGTCGGCAACATCCGTCAGCCTCAGGAGGGCTCAGGCTTCGTCTCTCCGTATCTTGATGTCGCTTACAACGGGAATATATTCATGTGGGACGATTCTTTCATGATGATGTTCGCCCGTTACGGGTACCGTTTCTTCCCATTCCAGAGGACGCTGGATAATTTCTACGCCAAGCAGCACCAAGATGGTTTCATCTGCCGGGAAATCCGCGCCGACGGTTCCGACTGTTTCGAGCGTTATGATCCTACCTCTACCGGCCCTAATCTTCTTCCGTGGGCGGAACTTCTTTATTACAAGCAGTTTGGCGATATTGACCGTCTCCATAAAGTATTTCCCGCTTTGGTAGCTTACGCCCAGTGGTGGAAGCTCAACAGGACCTGGAAAGACGGTACTTATTGGTCCAGCGGCTGGGGAACTGGAATGGACAACATGCCTAGGGTCCCCGAAGGGTACAACCAGATCTATTCAAACGGCCACATGACATGGCTGGACACCAACCTCCAGCAGTACCTTGTCAACGACTGCTTGATGCAAATCGGTTTCTACATCGAGCGCTGGCAGGAGATCGAGGAGATGGAGGACGAGATGAAATACCTCAAGAAGTGGATCAATGAGAATATGTGGGACGAGAAGACGGGCTTCCTGTACGACGTTTATGGCGACGGCAGCCGCAATTCCACAAAGGGGATTTCCGCATTCTGGGCTCTTAAGACGGATGTGCTCGACAAGGCCAGGCTCGACCGTTTGGTTGCCCATCTCTCCGAGGACGCTGAGTTCTCGAGGACACATAGGGTTCCCTCTCTCTCCGCTGACCATCCAAAGTACAATCCGAAAGGACGTTACTGGCAGGGTGGAATA
>JAFROA010000047.1 GCA_017429885.1 Bacteroidales bacterium
CGAGGTTTTCATGAAGCCCGCGGCTCCCGGTACTGGTGTCAAGGCCGGTGGTGCTATGCGCGCCGTGTTCGAGTCTGCTGGTATCCAGAATGTTCTCGCGAAGAGCAAGGGTTCTTCCAACCCTCACAACCTGGTTAAGGCTACCGTCACCGCTCTCACCGAGATGAGGGACGCTTACACAGTGGCTGGCCTCCGCGGTATCCCTATGAGCAAAGTTTTTAACGGATAGGAGACACGGTTATGGCAAAACTTAAGATAACTCAGGTTAAGAGCAAGAACGGAACCACCCAGAGGCAGAAGGATAACCTTCGCTCCCTCGGTATCCGCAGGATCGGCCACACTGTCGAGGTCGAGAAGAATCCGGTGACAGAAGGCCAGCTCGCCAAGATCCGTCACCTTGTTGTTGTTGAAGAAGTGAAATAAGGAGGAAAGGCGATGAAACTATCAGAATTGAAACCCGCAAAGGGCGCTACTCATAGCACAAAGCGCATCGGCCGTGGCGAAGGTTCCGGAAAGGGCGGTACAGCTACCCGTGGAACCAAGGGTGCCCAGGCCCGTGCCGGATACGAGCACAAGATCGGCTTCGAGGGTGGTCAGATGCCCCTTCAGAGGCGCCTTCCCAAGTTCGGATTCAGGAACCCCACCAGGGTCGAGTACAAGGCGGTCAACGTCTCCGCTCTCCAGGCTCTCTCCGAGACTCTCGGCCAGACCGAGATCGGTCTCGATGACATCAAGTTCGCCGGACTGGCGGACGCCAATGAGCTTGTGAAGGTTCTCGGTAATGGTGAAATCACCGCTGCTCTCACTGTGACCGCTGACGCTTTCTCAGAGTCTGCCAAGTCAAAGATTGAGGCTGCTGGTGGTAAGGCTATCGTGATCGGCTAGTAATCGCTAGTAATTAAGGAAAGATGAAGAAGTTTATTGAAACAATAAAGAACATCTTCAAGATCGAGGAGCTTCGCACGAGGCTTGGCTACACGTTCCTTCTCATCCTCATCTACAGGTTGGGTTGCTTTATCGTGTTGCCTGGCATCGACACGACCATGTTGGCCAAGCTTCAGAGCACCAGCCAGCAGGGCCTCGTCGGTCTGTTGAACATGTTCTCCGGAGGAGCCTTCGGTAACGCCTCAGTCTTCGCGCTGGGTGTGATGCCGTACATCTCCGCTTCCATCGTGATCCAGCTTCTCGGCATGTTCGTCCCCTACTTCAGGAAACTCCAGATGGAGGGTGAGAGCGGCCGTAGGAAGATGAATCAGATCACAAGATACCTGACCATCCTTATCCTCTGCATCCAGGGTCCGGCTTACATTGCCTCGATCCACAGCCAGATCCCCGGCGCCGCTTTCATCGCGGAGACGCAGCTCGGATGGAGCAGGTTCGCCTACAACCTTGTCGCTACCATCATCCTCATGGCGGGATCCATGTTCGTCATGTGGCTTGGTGAGAGGATCACTGACAGGGGTATCGGTAACGGTATTTCCCTCCTTATCATGATCGGTATCGTGGCCCGTCTGCCTTACGCTCTCGTGGCTGAGGTCGGTACTAAGTTCGCCACCACCGCTGGTGGCGGCCCTATCGCCCTCATCGTCGAGCTGATCATCTGGTTCCTCGTGATCGTCGCCACTATCGCTCTTGTCCAGGCTGTCAGGAAAGTTCCTGTGCAGTATGCCAAGAGAGTCATCGGCAACAGGCAGTACGGCGGTGTCCGCCAGTACATCCCCCTGAAGATCAACGCGGCAGGTGTCATGCCTATCATCTTCGCCCAGGCTTTGATGTTGTTCCCTCTGTTGTTCTCCCGTTTCGACGCGACCAGAGGTATCGCCGCTAGCCTGAGCAACTACACCGGATTCTGGTACAACCTCATATTCGGTCTTCTCGTCGTGATATTCACCTACTTCTACACCGCCGTCACTGTCAACCCGACCATGATGGCTGAGGACATGAAGAAAAATGGCGGATTCATCCCTGGAGTCAAGCCTGGAAAGGCCACGGTCAATTACCTTGATGACATCATGTCAAAGGTGACCCTCCCTGGATCGATATTCCTCGCCATTATCGCTATCCTTCCGGCTTTCGCCAGGATCGCGGGTGTGAACGACTCTTTCGCGAGCTTCTATGGAGGGACTTCTCTGCTCATCCTTGTGGGTGTCGTCCTCGACACTCTCCAGCAGGTTGAGAGCTACCTCCTGATGCGTCACTATGACGGTCTGATGAAGACCGGGCGTCTTTCCGGCCGTTCCGGAATGTAATATTCGATAATTTGAAGGTTAAGATGGTCAAGCCCAAGACAGAAGAAGAGATCGAGCTGTTGCGCGAGAATGCCATAATCGTCTCGAAGACGTTGGCGGAAGTCGGCAAGTGGGTCGCCCCTGGTGTGACAACCGCGAGGTTGAATGAGGTGGCCGAGACTTTCATTCGCGATCACGGCGCCGTTCCCAGCTTCCTTGGTTTCGAGGGCTTCCCCGCGGCTACCTGCATGTCGGTCAATGACGTTGTCGTCCACGGTTTTCCGTCGGATTATGTCCTCAAAGAGGGTGACATTGTCAGCGCTGATATCGGTACGCTGTACAAGGGCTACAACGGTGACTCGGCGTACACCTTCCCTGTCGGGGAGGTGGACGCTGCCACCCGTAAGCTTCTTGATGTCACAAAGGCTTCGCTCTACAAGGGCATTGAGGCCGCTGTGGCGGGGGCGAGGACCGGCGATATAGGACACGCGGTGCAGTCGTACGCTGAGTCATTCGGTTTCTCAGTTGTCCGTGAGCTTGAGGGCCACGGGCTTGGGAAGGAGATGCACGAGGCTCCAGGCGTTCCGAATTTCGGACGTCAGGGCCACGGTGCCAGGCTTCCCGAGGGACTGGTGATTTGCATCGAGCCGATGATCAACGCGGGCGGTAGGGGTGTCTACCTGGCCAGGAATGGCTGGGCGGTTCACACCACTGACCATAAGAAGTCGGCTCATTTCGAGCTTACGGTTGTTGTCCGTCGCGGACATGCCGAGCAACTGTCGACCTTCGATTATATAGAAAGTACTGATAAGTAAAATTTTAAAGTGTTTTTTCAATGTCCAAACAAGTAGCTATAGAACAAGACGGAAAAGTTATCGAGACTCTTCCCAACGCGATGTTCAAGGTAGAGCTCGAAAATGGCCACGTCCTTCTTTGCAACATCTCTGGGAAGATGAGAATGAATTTCATCCATATCCTCCTTGGAGACAAGGTTCGGGTTGAAATTTCACCTTATGATTTGACTAAAGGAAGAATATCTTTCAGGTACAAATAAAAACAACTCACGATATGAAAGTCAAAACATCCATCAAGAAGCGCAGCGATGATTGCAAGATCGTCAGACGCAAAGGCCGTCTCTATGTCATCTGCAAGAAGAACCCCAAGTTCAAGATGCGCCAGGGATAACAGCTTTTTGTAAAACAAATAAAGTCTAAGATAAATTATGGCAAGAATAGCCGGTGTTGATTTACCTAACAACAAAAGGGGTGAGATCGGTCTCACCTACATCTTCGGTATCGGCCGCAGCAGCGCGAGGCAGATTCTCGACAAGTGCGGTATCGACTACGACATCAAGGTCGGTGAATGGAACGATGAGCAGGTCGCTCTGATCCGTAACCTCATCAACGAGGAGTACAAGATCGAGGGTGAGCTTCGTTCAACCGTCCAGATGAACATCAAGCGAC
>JAFROA010000048.1 GCA_017429885.1 Bacteroidales bacterium
ATCGCAATCCACCCTGGCGGACATCGGGTACGATGGGGCGGCGGATTATGAGAGGATTATGGAGCTGGAGCCGGACGTGGTGCTGACGTATGCGGTGTCGGGGGCGAAATCGCCTTTCGTCTCGAAACTTGAACAACTTGGCATAAAGGTATTTACGGTCAACGAACACCTTGAGCGCCACCCCCTCGCCCGCGCCTCCTACATCCGCCTTTTCGGCGCCCTTTCAGGCGAGATGGCAGCCGCCGATTCAATCCTCAGCTCAGTCAAGGAGTCATACAACGCGCTGGCCTCCTCGGTCTCCAGTTCCGGAGGCAAAGTCAGAAAGGTCCTTCTGAATATCCCTTACAACGACCAATGGTTCGTTCCCTCCACAGAAAGCTACCTCACAGCGTTGATCCATGATGCCGGGGGCGAGGTTCTGGGGTGCGAGACCGGAAAGGCCGCATCGTCGGTAATGTCTGTTGAGAAGGCATATACCCTCAGTGAGGAAGCCGACTGCTGGCTCAACACCGGCTGGTGCGATTCCAGGAAAGACCTCCTGGGAGTCAACCCGATATTCACCGACATGCTCGGAAACATCGAGCGAAACGCCAAAGAAGCGGGCATCAAAGGCCCTGTGGTCTGGAACGACAACAACAGGGTGAGCCCAAAAGGCGGGAATGACATTTGGCAGAGTGGAGTGGCTCGCCCGGACCTGGTGCTAAGGGATCTTGTCGGCATCCTCCATCCGACAGACCCAATTGGAGAGACAATTTACTATAAATCAATAGATTAATCTTAAACACTAAAACAATATGGGAAAGTACGATTTTGACGAGATGACATGCAGACGCGGCACAAGCTGTGTGAAATGGGACGCCAACAGCCCCTGCGGACCTATCAGCGAGGATGTGATTCCCCTCTGGGTGGCCGACATGGACTTCAAGGTCGCTCCGGAGATTGTGAGCGCCCTTCGCCGGAGAGTGGATCACGAGATATTCGGATACACCCATATTCCTGACAGCTATTACGAGGCCGCTATAGGCTGGTGGCAGCGCCGGCGTGGCTGGCACACCGAGAAGGAATGGTACACACCTGTGGACGGGATCGTGCCGGGAATGTCAATCGTGATGTACGCTTTGACACATTATGAAGTGAATGACGAAGGAAAGGTCGTGGAAAAACCTAACGGTGGCAAAGGCCCGAACGGAGAGCTGCCGAAGGTCATCATCCAGTCCCCCGCCTACAACTGCTTCTTCTCCTCTGTCCGCAATATTGGCTGCGAACTTTCCGCCAACAAGCTCATCTACGACACGGAAGGCGACCAGGCCACCTGGTACATAGACTTCGAGGATCTCGAGAGAAGGGCCGCTGACCCGATGGCCAAGGTTCTTCTGTTCTGCAACCCTCACAACCCCTGCGGAAGGGTATGGCCTAAGGAAGACCTCCAGAAAGTCGCTGAGATTTGCCGGCGCAATGGTGTCATCGTAGTCAGCGATGAGATCCACTGCGAGTTGGAGATGCCAGGGTACCACTTCACACCCATGGCCCTAATCGACCAGGACAACACCATCACCATGAACTCCCCCAGCAAGTCCTTCAATATCGCCGGGCTCGGAATATCCAACATCATAACCAACAACCCGGACTGGAAGCTGTTGATAGAGAAGGTGATAAACGTCTGGGAGCATTGTGATTTGAATCCTTTCGGGGTGGAAGCTCTCCAGGCGGCCTACAACGAGGGCGAGGATTGGATCAAGGAACTGATGGAATATATCCACGGCAATTACAAGGCCCTCCTTGAATATTTTGAGCGTGAGCTGCCTCTGTTCCCAGTCACCAAGGTCGAGGGAACCTATCTCGCATGGGTCGATGTCAGCGCGCTGAATATGCCCTCGATGGAGATAGAGAAGAGCCTGATTGAGAACGAGAAAGTCTGGATCAACGGCGGAGAGATGTACGGACGTGACGGATTCATGAGGATCAACATGGCCTGCCAGAGGGAAAGGCTCATGGAAGCCGTCAGGCGCATCGGGAAAGGTTTCAAGAGACTCCTGAAATAATTGTATATGAGAAAGTTATTCATTCTGACGATGGCGCTGGTCGCCCTCGCCCTCCCCTGCCGTTCAACCGTTCCTGATTGTCATTCTGAG
>JAFROA010000049.1 GCA_017429885.1 Bacteroidales bacterium
GTGACGATAGTCGTGGCGATCTTGCTATCTTATCTTTTCGCCACCGGATTCACTTTTGATCCCGCCAAGATAAGCTTCGGCCTTTATGGAATCAGTATAGCCGCTGTGGGTATGCTTTCGACTCTCGGAATCACCTTGGCCACAGACGCTTACGGCCCGATCGCCGACAATGCCGGAGGTAACGCCCAGATGAGCGAGCTTGATCCTGAGGTGCGTCACCGCACAGACACCCTCGACGCCCTCGGAAACACCACTGCCGCCACCGGTAAGGGATTCGCGATCGGTTCCGCCGCTCTCACAGCCCTGGCTTTGCTGGCCTCCTATATTGAGGAAATAAAGATTGGACTCCAGCATGTCGGTACCACTGCCCTTACTATTGGCGACAGGGTTGTCCAGGTCGCGCAGGCCACGATTCCGGATCTGGTCCAGTACTATCAGGTCAACCTGATGAATCCCCGTGTCCTTTCCGGAGTTTTTGTCGGTGCCATGATGGCGTTCCTTTTCTGTGGTATGACCATGAATGCCGTAGGACGCGCCGCTGAGAAGATGGTTGTTGAGGTCCGTCGCCAGTTCCGTGAGATAGCGGGAATCCTTGAAGGAAAGAAACGTCCTGATTACAAGCGTTGTGTCGAGATCTCCACCAAGGCGGCCCAGCATGAGATGATCACTCCCGCCTTAACCGCCATAATAGTACCTATTGTGGTCGGTGTGGTTCTGGGAGAGGCCGGAGTCATGGGTCTTCTTATCGGAGGCCTCGGGGCCGGATTCATTCTCGCCATCTTCCTCGCCAACTCTGGAGGAGCTTGGGATAACGCCAAGAAATATGTCGAGGACGGCCATTTTGGAGGCAAGAACTCTGTCAATCACCACGCCACTGTCGTGGGAGACACTGTTGGAGATCCTTTCAAGGACACATCAGGTCCTTCGCTGAATATTCTCATCAAGTTGATGAGCATGGTCTCCATCGTGATGGCGGGACTCATCGTGATGATCCACGGATAGTATCGAGAATAAACGGACAAATAAATAGATCAACAAGATGAAAAAAGTAACAATCAGGGATGTCGCCCGTGAAGCGGGTGTATCAGTGACCCTCGTGTCGTTCGTGATGAACGCCAAGATGGGCAAGGATGGACGTCTGGACTGCCCAGTGAACCCCAACACGGCAGCCAGGGTTCTTGAAGTAGCTAAAAGGTTAGGTTACAGGCGTAACAACGCCGCCGCTTCCCTTCGAAGCGGCAAGTCACACTCTGTGGCTGTGATAGTCTCTGACTTGGCGAATCCCTTTTTCGCCGAGATATGCAGGAATATCGAGAATATCGCCTACAAAGATGGCTACACCGTGATTTTCGCCTCTTCGGAGGAGAATCCTGAAAAGCTCGCTCATCTTGTCGAGACAATGGTGGGCTACAATGTCGAGGGATTGATCGTGGCGCCTTGTCTTGGAGGTGAGAAAGCTCTTGAGAGGGCCACTAACATTGGCATTCCGACTGTTTTGATCGATAGGGATGTCCCTGGTGACGGATTCGGTAGGGTGCTGGTGGATAATGTTGATGCCGGAGTCATGGCCACCAAGTATCTTTTCCATCAAGGTTTCGGAAAGATTGAGATGCTGTCCTACAAGTTGGGAGTCACCAGTCTTACGGACAGGGAATTCGGGTATACAAAGGCCATGGAAGACGCTGGTCTCAAGAATGAGATCAAGCTTCACAGGATTGATTACGATGCCGACGCTGCCAAGAGAGGCGTCATCGAGGTTTTCCGCGACGCATTGAAGCGGGGGACTGAGGCTTTTATCCTGCCCACTAAGAAATTGGCCATGTACAGTTTCAACGCCCTCAACGTGTTGGGTCTTAATCTCCCCAAGGATTTCTCGTTTGTCTGTTTTGACGAGAGCGACATTTATGATCTCAAGAAGCCTGTCATCCCA
>JAFROA010000050.1 GCA_017429885.1 Bacteroidales bacterium
ACCTACCGCGCGCCGTGGGAGCTGCCCAAGATTTAGAAATACTTGAAAATCAGTTAGTATTATTATGAGGATTCATAAACTTATACTATTATCCCTTGGAATCTTCCTGGCAGGTTGTTCTTCCAATGAGAAACCTGCGACATCGAATGACATCACGTTGCGATTCAATGATCAAGGGAAATTCAAGATCTTGCAACTGACAGACACCCACATTTGTTGGGAGCGTCAGGATGAATACGTGAAGGCTTTCCAGCAGCTGTGCTACATGCTTGACACAGAGAAACCCGATCTTGCGGTATTCACCGGGGATGTGGTGACCGGAATAGGAGCCGATTCCTCTTGGGTCAACTTCATGAAGCCTTTTGATGAGAAGGGGATACCCTTTGTTGTCACGTTAGGCAACCATGACAGGGAACAGGAGTTGACAGAGCGCCAGATCGCGGACATAGTGATGTCGCATCCCATGAGTCTGAATACAGCCAAGTCCGGATGGCTGGATGATATGGCCGTGGAAATCAAGTCCTCTTCGGGAGACGGGATCGCCGCTCTGCTGTATTGCATGGATTCCGGAGATTATACAATGAACGAGGCCGTGGACTCAGATTACGGCTGGTTCAGATGGGACCAGGTGGAATGGTACCGCAACACCAGTTTCGCCTATACCAACGCCCACGGGGGCGTTCCGTATCCGGCATATTCATTTTTCCATATTCCTCTTCTGGAATATGGCGAAACCATCAAGACAGTCCCTGCTGTGTCGGGTGTACGTGAGGAAAACGAATGCCCTGGTTACCTGAACACCGGGCTGTTCTCCGCTTTCGTCGAGTGCGGTGACGTCCATGCCGTTTTCACTGGCCATGACCACGTTAATGACTATGTTGTGAGAAAGGATGACGTTTACCTGATCTACGGAAGATTCTCCGGCCGTAACACGACTTACAATAATCTGCCCTTCGGAGCCAGGATCATCGAGTTGACCGAGGGGGATTATGGTCTCCGTACATGGATTCGTGAGGCGGATGGGGGAATCGTCCAGATGGACACATTGAAAGTGGACTTGGATTATACCCTTCACAAGGCCGTAGACGCTAAAGGAAAGGATCATGGATTGACCAGAACGGAATACGTCGGGGACTTCACCGTTGCCGAGGACATCCTTTCAGGAACAAAGAGGTCCTCAGAGGTCGTCAGTTCTCCTTATGTCGTACGGAAAAGGCATACCGAGTCACATGGTTACCAACAGTCCGGAAAACTATATGTTCCTGAGACAGGGGTTTGGTTTTTCCACGTGACAAGTCGTGGAGAAGCCGCGATTCACGTTGATGACTGGACCATGAGCGGCGACGACCGTTTCCAGGGAAGGATCAATCTTGAGAAGGGCTTCCATGATTTCAGCGTTATTATGGCCGACAGGGAAGGGGGACACGACAGGTTGAGAGTCCAATGGCGTCGCTTGGACAACGCCAGGTACCAGGACATTCCCGAAGAGTATTTCTATCAGGAATAAAGTGATTATCGCGCGAGGAAACTATTGATTGAAAGGGGTATAGGACATCCAGTCGGTCTCCAGCTCGTAGGGATATAGGGGCTTCTCAATGGATGCGGGATTGGTGTCCACCGGCCAGTTGTTGGTATGCCAGAAGTTGAGGCGGTATCTTGTCCTTAGGCACGGTATGCCGTCTTTTGAAGGGTGCCCGGGGAAGAGCTCTTGTCCTCCTTTATAGTCCCACAATATCACTTTATCTCCTGTCTCGGGATGGATTATCCACCATACCAGATGGTCAGGATACCAGTCCCAACCATAGGTGTAGAACTGTTTCGAAGCGTCGTAGCCCTCTATTGGAGCAATGGTCTCCGGAAGGTTCTGGCGATCCGTCAGGGCGGTTCTGGGAATATGCTCCACTGTGCCGTCAGGCGACCGGGTCTCCCCCCTGAAGGTTGTCTCCAGGATTTCTCCGGTGGCCAGGTTGATGGTGCGTCCCACACGGTTCAGCGAGCC
>JAFROA010000051.1 GCA_017429885.1 Bacteroidales bacterium
CCAGTCAAGTGAAGGATCCTTCAGCTCCTGTGGACATGGTCTCTTGGGTAGACATACAGAAGTTCCTCTCTAAACTTGGCAAAGCCACCGGGAAGTCTTTCTTCCTTCCCACCGAGGCACAGTGGGAATATTCATACAAGTTGTTTGGGGATAAGGATTTCACGGCTGTGGCAGAGTGGTGCCGCGACAATTACGATGAGGTCCCGGCCGATGTCACCAGTGATGATTACTTCAAGCCCATGAACCTGATGGTCAATCCAACCGGGCCGGAGAAAGGCTCGGCAAAGGTTGTCAGGACGACCTTGGAGAGGATGCCCATCGAGTCTCACACACGCAGGGTGAAAGTGGGATTCAGGCTTGCTCAGCCTACGGAGGAAGAACTGACTGAGGCCATCATAGGGCCGTTGGATAGCGCGAAAGTCTACAGGGAGAGGATTGACGCCTCTGACGGGGTCCCTGAGTTTTTCACAGTTGGGGACGTCCGTTTCAAGATGGTCAAGATTCCTGGAGGGGATTTCTCCATGGGTTTCAATCCCGCTTTCGACACCCCGTACCTGAATTTCTCTGTTCCGGATAATGAGGTCAATGTCCACCAGGTCACCGTTGACGATTTCGAGATAGGGGAGACTGAGGTCACTGTCGGTCTGTGGCACAAGGTCATGGGCAGTGTGCCTTACCTCAACGACATCTCTGAGCCAGATAAGCCCGTTGGGAATGTGTCTTGGTATGATTGTCAAGTCTTCCTCCGTAAGCTTAACGAATTGACAGGTAGGACCTTCCGTCTTCCTACGGAGGCTGAGTGGGAATATGCCGCGAGAGGAGGAAGGATGTCCCGCCATTTCGGCTTCAGCGGATCCAATGACATGAAGTCCGTGATGTGGTTCCTTGATAACGCTGATTCGAAACCTCATGCCGTAAAAACTAAAAAGCCAAATGAGCTTGGCTTATAAGACATGAGCGGTAATGTCTGGGAATGGTGTTATGACAGGGCGGAAGAATACACGAAGGAAGCGCGGGTCAATCCATGCGGCGCTCAGACAGGTGGCACAAGGATCCTCCGCGGAGGCAGTTGTGCCAGCCGTTGGGACGCTTGCCGGATAAGTAACAGGTCATATATGCCCGGGAAGAATTTCAAGGGCACTTTCGGATTAAGATTGGCGTTGTAGGATGGATAAGAAAACTTCTATCATAGTTTTGATCATCCTGGCGGTTCTCGGCACCGCTTACCATTTCTTGTGGAATGGGGATGAGGAATCCACGGAGGAACCATGTTGTCTTGTGGATCCACAAGGTGAGAAAGATTTGATGTCCAGGCTTGAGATTCCTTACCGTCTGGAGGACAGAGAGAGCGAGATTATCGAGCATATGGGTTATACCATCTCATACAACAACGATTTCAGGGTGCCCAATTGGGTGGCGTATGAGCTTCTTGAGAGTGAGGTTATCACTGCCTACAGAAGCCGTGAGGACACTTTTGAGCCGGATCCTCTCGTGAAAGGACGTCAGGCTTATGACAGGGATTATGTCGGCTCGGGTTATGACCGCGGGCATATGGCTCCCGCGGCTGATATGAGATGGAGCTCGCAAACCATGAAAGAGAGCTTTTATCTGAGCAACACCTGCCCGCAGAACCACAATCTTAACTCAGGTGCCTGGAACGATCTGGAAAAGCAGGTCCGATATGAGGCGCGATACCACAAGTCGATATGGGTCGTATGTGGGCCGATATTCGATTTTAACAATCCCAAACGCATAGGGAGCAATCATGTGGCTGTCCCGGACTCCTTCTTCAAGGCTCTTCTGGCCAGGCGCAAGGACGGCAGTTACGCCGCCATAGGGTTCATATTCCCGAACAAGGCTTGCGAGAGGAATCTCACGCTTTACGCGATGACAGTGGATGAGCTTGAGAGCAAGCTAGGGATGGACCTTTTCTTCAATCTTGACGAGACGGTCCAGGACAAAGCTGAGGCTGAGATGGACCCTTATGGGGACTGGAGAATCAAAGATGAGATATTAAGAAACTGATTATATCATGGAAGCAACACTCAATTTCACCTGTCTACATGACAACCATCTGGCTCTAGGAGCCAAGATGAGCCCTTTTGCCGGCTTTGATATGCCGATCCAGTATTCTTCCATCACCGAGGAGCACCTTGCCGTCCGTAATAAGGTCGGCATGTTTGATGTGTCCCACATGGGAGAGGTTTTCGTAAGCGGCCCTGACGCTGAGAAATTCGTGAATCATGTGTTCACAAATGATGTGCGTCCTATGGCTCCCGGTCAGATCCTCTATGGAATGATGCTGTACCCCGATGGTGGAACAGTTGATGACCTTCTGGTTTACAAGGAGTTCGAGGCTGATCATTTTCTTCTGGTCGTCAACGCCGCCAACATCGAGAAAGACTATCTCTGGATCAAGGATCACAGCGAGGGGTTCAATGTCAAGATTTCCAACCAGTCAGACAAGTGGGGCCAGATAGCTCTTCAAGGTCCTTTGGCTGAAGAGACTCTGGTTAAGACATTACCTTTCGCCGCTGAGGCCGCCTCATTATCCTTCTATACATTCAAGGATTTCGAGGATGCCGGCATGAGAGTCATAGTGAGTCGTACCGGCTACACCGGAGAGGATGGTTTTGAGATTTATGCGGCTCCTGGGATGATAATCAAGTATTGGGAAGCTTTCCTCAAGGCAGGTGTGGCTCCTTGCGGACTCGGTTGCCGTGACACCCTGCGTTTCGAGGCAGGATTGCCCCTGTATGGTGATGAGTTGACTCCTAAGATTTCTCCGGTCATGGCCGGACTCAGCATGTTCTGCAAACTGGACAAGGATGAGTTTGTCGGCAAGGACGCCATCGTCGCCCAGAAGGCTGGAGCCATAACCGAGAAACTCGTGGGAATAGAACTTCAGGACAAGGCTATTCCCCGAGCGGGTTATCCTGTGGAGCTGGAAGACGGTACCGAGGTGGGAGTCGTGACCACCGGTTACCATAGCATCTCGCTTGAGAAGAGCATCTGCTTCGCTCTCGTGAAGAAAGAGTTCAGTGCCCTTGACACGCCCCTTTATGTCCATATCCGCAAGAAAGTGTTCCCGGGTAAAGTCGTCAAGAAGAGATTCTATCAGACAAATTATAAGAAATAATTGATAATCAACTAATTTATTAATCAATCATGAGTAAGGTTATAGAAGGCCTCCGTTATAGCGAGGACCACGAGTGGGTTAAAGTCGAAGGTAATGTGGCTGTGATCGGCATCTCCGATTTCGCCCAGAAAGAGCTTGGTGACATTACCTATGCCGACCTCCCCGAGGTAGACGACGAATTCGAGGCTGGCGAGGAGTTTGGCGCTCTTGAGAGTGTCAAGGCTTCCAGCGAGCTGCTGTGCCCTGTTTCCGGCAAAGTCGTCGATGTCAATCCCGATCTTGAGGACGCTCCCGAGAAGATCAATGAGGA
Source organism: Bacteroidales bacterium (assembly GCA_017429885.1). Lineage (GTDB taxonomy): Bacteria > Bacteroidota > Bacteroidia > Bacteroidales > UBA932 > Cryptobacteroides. The sequence continues at coordinate 3,450 of JAFROA010000051.1, forward strand.
CGCTTACGAGGCATGGATCATCAAGGTTGAGATGAGCGATCCCGCTGAGGTTGACGCTCTCATGGATGCCGCCGCATATCAGGCCTTTTCAGAGAAGTAGGCGATATGGCCACATTCCAGTATTTTCCTCACACTGAGGATGATGTCCGGACAATGCTCGAGAGGGTAGGGGTCAGGTCAATGGATGACCTGTATTCCGATGTCCCTCAGGACTTCATTTTCAAGGGTGAGTATGACCTTCCGGACGCCATGTCCGAGGACGAGGTCCGGGCTTTCTTTGAAGGCCTTGATAAGAAGAACACCAAGCTGAAGGTGTTCGCTGGCCAGGGGGTCTACGATCACTACACTCCTTCGGTTGTTCCTTATATCATTTCCAGGTCCGAGTTCCTGACCGCTTACACTCCTTACCAGGCTGAGATATCGCAGGGCACGCTCAGGTACATATTCGAGTATCAGAGCATGATCTGCGCCCTGACTGGAATGGATGTCAGCAACGCCTCGATGTACGATGGTCCCACCGCTGCCGCCGAGGCTGATAAGATGGCGCCCACCTGTGTTAAGAAAAAGATGCGTGTGCTTGTCTCCAAGACCCTACTGCCTAATGTCGTCAAGACTATAGAGACATACGCGAAGTACCA
>JAFROA010000052.1 GCA_017429885.1 Bacteroidales bacterium
CAGGACGAACCATGCCACCCTCGGCACTGTAAGAGGGGGGACAGTGAGTGAAGCGAACGGTGGGGCCGAGCTAAGCGAGGCGTTCGAACGGCCGGAGGTGCCATCGGACGGCAATGTGGCTCCGGCGGACAGGACAAGGCGGGCGTTCCTGGTGGGAAGTGCACTGGCTTTAGGTGGTTCCGCACTATCAGGGGTGAAGGCCTTGGCGCAGACAGAACCAGCTGAGGATGAACCCGTTAAGATAGAAGGCGAGGGAGGCTTCGCAGACATAATCCCTAAGATCGCCCCCAAACGCTCCGTCTCAATCACTCCTTTCGGATCCGAGAGCGTCGAGGCATTCTACAAACACTGCACCGCCTGCCAGCTCTGTGTCGCCGTCTGCCCCAATGACGTTTTGAGGCCCTCCAAAGACCTTAAGCACCTGATGCAGCCTCAGATGTCTTTCGAGAGAGGCTACTGCCGCCCCGAGTGCGTCAAATGTTCTGAAGTATGCCCCGCTGGAGCGATACTGAAAATCACTCCCGAGGAGAAGACCCAATGGAAAGTCGGAACAGCCAGCATCGCTCCATGGCTCTGTCTAGTGGATAACGGCGAAGTCGAGGAATGCGGCAACTGCGCTCGCCACTGCCCTGTCGGAGCCATCCAGATGGTTAAGAAAGTCAGGGAAGACGGCAAGACTGTCATGATCCCCTCGGTTGAGGAAGAGAAATGCATCGGCTGCGGAGCTTGCGAGAATCTCTGCCCAGCCCGCCCGATAAGCGCCATCACTGTAAACGGATACCAGATTCACCATAAAGCCTGACAATGCGATGAAAAAGAATATAGACAGAAGAGAATTCCTTAAGAAGACCGGTCAAGGTGCGGCAATAGCCGGAGCCGCAGCCTTTGCAGGCGCCTGCGCACCCAAGAAGACAGCCGAGACTGTCGCTGAAGCCATCGTCGCTGATGACGGGAAAGACCCGCTCGAGACCGGCAAGATGGAGCTGAGGACCAACCCGGGCAATGGAGACAAAGTGTCCCTGCTGGGATATGGATGTATGCGCTTCACGATGAAAAAAGACGCCAACGGCAGAGACGTGGTCGATCAGGACAATGTCAATAACCTGATAGATTATGCCCTCGCACATGGCGTTAATTATTTCGACACGGCTCCGGTCTACCTCCAGGGCCAGTCGGAGAAAGCTGTCGGAATAGCCCTTAAGAGGCACCCCAGAGAGAGCTACTTCATCGCCACCAAGATGTCTAACTTCCAAAGTAACGACCGGAAGGTGGCTATGCAGCTCTACCACGACGCATTCAAGAATCTTCAGACGGATTATATTGATTATTACCTGCTTCACTCTCTTGGAAGGGGCGGTGCCGAAGGATTCAAGGCCCGCTTTGAGGATAATGGGGTGATGGATTTCCTTCTCGAGGAAAGGAAGAAAGGCAAGATTCGCCAACTAGGTCTGTCATTCCACGGAGACAAGCCTTCTTTCGATGATATGATGGAGCTCCACGACAAGTACCACTGGGATTTCGTACAAATCCAGATGAACTATTTCGACTGGAAGCACGCCGATGGAAGGAGAAATGTAAATGCCGAATACCTCTATCAGGAACTCGACAAAAGGGGCATCCCGATTGTGATCATGGAACCCCTCCAGGGAGGTCGAATTGCGAAGCCTGCCGAGAATGTCGTGAACCGGCTTAAGGAACGTGACCCACAGGCATCCCTCGCCTCATGGGCGTTCAGGTTTGTGGGCTCATACCCGAGGGTCTTGTGCGTGCTGAGCGGTATGGTTTATATGGAGCACCTGCAGGACAACCTCAGGACCTATATGGATTTCAAACCTCTGACGGAAGAAGAGAAGTATTTCCTCGACACGGACATATCAGACATAATGGCCAACTATCCGACCATTGACTGCAATGACTGCAAATACTGTATGCCTTGTCCCTACGGGATTGATATTCCCGGAATATTCATGCACTACAACACCTGCGTCAACCAGGGCAACTTCCCCCGCAGCAAGGAGCAGGAGGACTACGAGAAGCTACGCAGGGCTTACCTTATCAGCTATGACCGCGCCATACCTACCCTCCGTCAGGCTGACCACTGCGTCGGTTGCAAGCAGTGTATCCCCAAGTGTCCTCAGAGCATAGCTATCCCCCGCCAGTTGCGGAGGATTGACGCTTATGTCGAGAAACTGAAGCAGAACACCTTAGTCTCCGAGGAGTAGAGCGGGACGGTCCGAAAGGCCGATTTCCTTCCAAGGAATCGGCTTTAGGCCGAATATCTGCAGGACTTCCGGATTGAGGTAATACTCAAGGCTTTCCGTCACGGGATCCTCCCCAATGGAGATCCCGTGATTGTTTTTCATATAGTTCTGACCTTTGTCGTCATAGAACATCCTGTGGCATCCGACCATCAAGTTGTTGATGACAATATTCCTATTCACATTCCCGTGGATGTCCTTCGCGAGGTCCGGATAACGGCTTTGGTATAGTTCCCCGTTAATATCAACATCTTCATACAACTTCTTCACAACTTCTGGACGAGTCAAGGCCTCGTCCCAGAGCGCCTGCCCCCATGGAGAGAAACTGACTCCGAAGTAGCAGTTGTAGAACACATTGTTATCCACCACATTATCCTTTCCGCCGTGGATCTGTACAGCTCCGAAATGGATCGCTCCCACGTTATTTAATATATTCCCGTACACCATCTGGCCGGAAATCATATCGTCAAACCTCACGCCGGCTGCCCCGTGAAGCGAGCCTCCATGAACATCCTCAAACAGATTATAGCGGATCACCACTCCCCTGAAGGCATAATTATACCACATATCGATAACCCCTTGGTCGTCGCTCTCTTTGACAAGGTCATGGAAGTAATTGTACTCCACGAGAATATCGCTCCCGTCGAGACGAAGAGCCGAGGACGGGCAGACACTGAGATCGCAATGATCCACCGTCAAGCCACAACCCTCGAAGAAGACCGCCGGCTCATAGGTGTGCTTGAATAAGGAGAAATTCCTGGCGACGATGTTGGTTATCCTATAATCAGCATGCTCAAGGGTCTTCCTGTCCCCACCGTAGGCTTTGATGATCCCGTGCCCCATCGTTTCCATATGGCCTCCCGAGACCGTGACACCCTTGGAATGGTCGATTATTATGGCGTCACCTCCATAACGGTATATTCCCAGATCCTCAAGGGCCACGTTTGTGGAAGACTCCACCCTCACGGCGGTGCCCCTACCACCAGAGAAAGTCAGACCTTTGACAGCAACATCCTCGCAATCAATTATCTCCAAGGAATACTCACCGCTAAAAAAGGAAACCGTGACCTCGTCTCCCGCTGAATATCCCTCCGGAGGGATCCAATACAACC
>JAFROA010000053.1 GCA_017429885.1 Bacteroidales bacterium
GACAAGATTCTTGTCGTAAAGGGCTTTCTCCCGGTCATAGTTAGTCTGGGCCTGCTTCAGGTTGATCTCAGCCAGACGAACTCTGGACTGGGCGGAACTCAACGAGCTCATCTCGGGGATCACCTTGACCTTGGCTATGATCTCTCCCTCGGCTACATTCTCTCCCGCCTCTTTGTAAAGCTCGGAGATGATGCCGCTGATCTGAGGCTTGATGTTAACCTCGTCCCTGGGGATGATCTTGCCGGTCACAACCGACGTTTTGTGGATGTCCTTCATTGAGGCCTCAAGGTGCTCGTATTTGATTTCCTTGGGACGGGAATTCCTCCAGAGGGCCACGAAGGTGCCCACGAACACAATGGCGACCAGCGCCAGGATGATGTACTTAAGGTTCTTTCTCATATCTTTTTTCTTTTGTTTCTCTTAGATCCTTCGCTTCGCTCAGGATGACAAGGTCATTCATCTCGCATCGCATCGACGGGCTTGATATTCATGGCCCGAAGGGCGGGGGCGAGGCCGGCTAAAACGCCTAACGCGACCAACATCAAAAGTACCGCTATTCCAGTCCAGAAGCCAATCTGGAAGGATATCCCCGAACTGAAATCTGGTAGGTTGGAAACCACATTTCCGGCTCCCCACAATATAAACACCGAGAATAAGATGCCGAACATTCCAGCCAGAATCGTCAGGCCTATGCTCTCCGTTATGATCTGCCCGAGAATCATTTTCGGCGTGGCGCCGATGGCCCTGCGGATACCGATTTCTGTTGTACGCTCTTTGACGGTGACCATCATGATATTGGACACTCCGATGGCTCCAGCCAGGAGGGTTCCAAGGCCGACCAGGATCACGAGGATGTTCACCCCCTTGAAAAGATTGTCGACTATCTTGAATATTTTCCTCGTATCCAGCATCATTATGGCGGCCTTGTCGTCCGGGGCTATTGAGTGACGTCTGGACAGGAGACCTCGCACCTTTTCCTGAGCGACCTCTGAATCAGCTCCGGGCTTAACAGTCATGCAAAGAATGTCGAATTTGCCTCCCTTATTATTAATCCTGTCGAGGATCTGGTAAGGAATCACGACACTCTGGTCGGGGCTTCCGTTAATATTAATTCCTCCGTTACGGCCATCGACACCGACCACCTGGAATTGGGAGCCCATGAACTGTATGTACTTGCCGGTAGGATCATCCCCCTCTGGGAACAAGTTGGACCACACACGTTTACCAATCACGCAAACCTTTCTTTCCTGGGTGCAGTCAACCTCGTTGATCCAGCGACCGAATAGAGGCTGAGGCGATTCAACCCCGACATATTCGTAAGTCAAGCCTTTGATGATGCCGTTGTAGGACTTGTCGGAATAGGTGATCTGTCCGCCCCATGTGGCATCCATCATGGTGACGATGTCTGCCTCCGGAACGAGGGTCTTGATGACCTCGATGTCTGTCTTGTCAAGACTCCAGTAACGATCCCGCTTGAAACCGCCGTAAGGTTTTGTAGTTCTGCTGCTTCCAATGATGATGGCATCGGAGGTGAAGCCGGCGAAATTCTGGTTGAGAATCGCTTTGAGACCATTGCCGCCACCGAGCATGATGAGCAGCATGAAAATACCCCAGAATATTCCGAAACCTGTCAGGAGAGTCCTGCTGCGATTGCGGGAGAGGGTGTCGATTATCTCCTTATATCTATCGATGTCGAATCTCATGGCTCCCTCCTATTTTTCCGCTCTCAAAGCTTCAATCGGGCGAACCCTAGCGCCCTTCCAGGCCGGGATGATCCCGGCTATCGTTCCTGCGACTATCAGGAGCAGCGTGGCTTCCAGCGCCACGTCGAACCCGACACCGATGTTCTTGAATATGTACAGCTGGGTGATGCCGATGTCCATCGGATGTGAGCCGATGGTCTTGTCTAACAGGAAGTCGGCGGCCATGCCTATAACCATGCCGATGTACCCGAAGAAAGCCGTGATCACCACACTCTCCACAACTATCAACTTCATGATGGACATTGGCTTAGCCCCGAGGGCCTTGCGGATGCCGAACTCATGGATTCTTTCCTTCACCGTGATCAGCATGATATTGGAGACTCCTACTATACCGCTCAAAAGCGTCAGGAAACCGAGTATCCATAGAGCCAGCCTCATAATCCGGATCGCCTTGCCCATCTCCTGGTTGGAGAGATAATAGTTCCTCATGTAAGTGGTGCGGGTGTCTTCTGGATCGAAGCCATGGAAGTTGTTGATTGATCGTTTGTAAAGCGATTCGAAAGCGTCATTGGCCTCCTTGGTCTCAAGGTCATGGAACTCAAGTGTGACCCTGCTTAGCCAGGCCCCGTCAGTACGCATTGTCTTGGCTGTGGTGTAAGGAATATAGGACTGATGGCCCCAGGACTGTTCCTCCGCCTCATTGATTCCTATCACTTTGAAAGGAATATTCCCGACATTTATATGACGACCTAGAAGCTTCGAATAGTCATTGTCGTCCCCAAGCAGCTGGGTGGCGGCGTCCTCGTCAATGACTATGTGCTTGCTCTCGTCTTTCAGGTCTTTCTTGTTTATAAAACGGCCTTGAACCATCTTTATATTCCAGATGTCCTTCAAAAGGGGATCGACTCCATAAACCTCAGACGAAAGAGCCTCACGGCCAAAACTGAGCGTGTCCGAGAACTCAAGGTTGCCGGACGCCCTGTCAATCTTCTCGCTAACTTGCTCTGAGAACGCCAAGTCCCTGTCGTCCATACGAAGCCATGTCCCTTCTTTGATGCCATTATACGGTTTGCTCGAGAAACCTGGATAGACCGCTATGATGTTTTGGACCTCGTCCATGGCATTGTTCATCAAGGCGTTCATCAGGCCGTTGCCGGTACCGATCAACACAATGATGATCACAATGCCCCAACTGACAGCCATGCCGGTCAGGGTCGTGCGCAGCTTGTTCTGCCGCAGGGTACTCCATATTTCCAAGAAAAGATCCCGCATCGCTTCCTTTTATTTGAGAGGACCATCGGAACCGAACCGCACAGAATCGTGAGCGCGGTTCTCCTCGATCTGACCGATGACTCCGTCCTTGATGTGGATGATCTTATTCGTGTAGTTGGCGACTCCGCTCTCGTGTGTGACTACAATGATCGTAAGTTTCTCTTTCTCATTTAGTTCCTTGAGAAGATCCATAATCTCGACAGAAGTCTTGGAATCAAGAGCGCCGGTTGGCTCGTCAGCAAGGATTATGTCTGGTTTTGTAACAAGCGCCCTGGCGATAGCCACTCTTTGCTTCTGGCCGCCCGACATCTCGTTGGGATAATGCCCCGCCCAATCCTTAAGTCCCAGACGCTCAATATATTCCATGGCCATTTCGTGGCGTTTGTGACGACTCACGCCTTGATAGAACAATGGCAGCTCCACATTCTCGACAGCGGTCTTGAAACCAATAAGATTGTAGGATTGGAATATGAAACCGATCATCTTGTTGCGGTATTCGGCAGCCTTGGATTCTGTCAAGTCCCAGATCAGCTTCCCGTTGATCCTGTACTCCCCGGAATCGTAATTGTCCAGGATCCCGAGGATATTCAAAAGGGTGGACTTCCCGGATCCCGAGGCTCCCATGATGGACACGAACTCTCCGCGCTCGATCCCGAGGTTGATACCTTTCAAAACATGCAGCGGCTGCGCCCCGAAATATGTCTTGTTGACATCCTTAAGCTCAATCAGCATACCCTATTTCTTATTTATATTTGTGTATTAGTTTGCTAATACACTGCAAAGGTACAAATGTTTTTTTTATTAGCAAGTTTTCCTGTGAAAAAATCGTACCAGATCACAAAAAAAAACGCGGCCTCGCTTTGGCCGCGCTATAATATTGAGTCTCTCACAGTTATTAACTCATTATTATACGGCTTAATAATACCCGTCATGAGGGGTCTTGCCAGCGAACAAAATGGCGATCTCAGTCCCATCGTTCATGAGTATACGAATGTCAATCCTGGCATCGTCATTCAAGGTATAATGGTCTGATTGATAAGAAGAGAACTTATATGAGTTTATTTTCACATCCGAGACAATTTCGCAACCTCCCTCGTATTTGCCTTGATTCATCGGTATCCGCAAATAATCTCCATAACCTAAAGAAGACATCCTGATCACAATCACGTCGATATACTGCCCTGGAGCAGTGTATTCCGTCCCTTTGTGTCTGAACCCTTCAATGCTGATTATCTCTGGAACATCGTCCCAATTGGGACCCTCCGTGAAAGCTTCCGAATAGAAATGGCATCGGTGTGAGGATCCTATTTTCGGATCAGCTACCGCGCCTCCGACAAAAACAGAACCTATCGGAAGGGCCTGAACGGCTCCGACCGCCACCTTGTTTCTGGTATGTACCTCAGTACCGTCCTCATTAATAACGACAAGTTCTTGATTGAGGAAACCCTCATCATCGTCTGGCCACGCGTAATTAACAGAATCATCGCAAGAAGCGAATCCGACAGCGAGGACCAATGCTGAAATGAAGTAAAACAACCGTCTCATTTGATAAACGTATTAATGTCTCTACTTACTAAATCCCTATTTTTGAAAACCTTGCGCGCAAAATAATAGTTTTTTAGAAGAAAACCTTATCTCAAGTAGCCTTTGATGTTGTCTTTGACGGTTTGCCAACTATAGTAGGGGCCTTCGACAGGGTCAAGGCCGCGAAGAAGGGTCTCTTTCTCATTGTGCAGGAATTTGACCAAGACGTCGCCTTTCTTGTTTTTGTAGAAAACCATCTGGATATTGACAGCGAAGGGGACATTCCAAGGGCCGAACCACTGACGGCGGGCTTGATCCGCGGTGAGGTGGTCTCCGACCCCCTCAAAACCAAGATAAGAGCAAAGGGCGAGGGCGTCGTAGTCGTGACCATAACGGAGGTCAGCGGCTACAGTTCCGCTGGAGAGAGCCTCATCAGCCCTGGTAACTATATCATTGACAAGAGGTTCCGCTATGGGCATCCTTAATGCTCCAGCCTCGACGGAATTGCACTGTCCGAGATAAAGGTTGAGGTTGGTCAACTCAAACCATTTGTAGACCGCATCAAAGGGAAGGAAGCGAAGGATCGGCTTCACCTCGAAAGCGTCTGTGACAACTCCTGCCTCGAAGATATACTTCTCCAATGTCACGACATCCTTGACATGCTTCATGGCGGCCGCCGGATTAGTGAAAAGACGATTCATGACCTGAGCGGTGTCCGGGACATATTCGGCGTCAATGGCACTGGTGGTTTTGTTCACTATCTTCCAAATCTTATCTGTGGGGCCAGTGGCCATATACTTTTGATAGGTCTCGCCGCAGTCCCAGCGTATGTCGAAGTCAGGATTGATGGCCTTTAGGCGGCTCGTGGCCGCTGTCATGCTCACAATGCACCTTGGAACGGTGCTGGAAATGGCCCTGATTGTTGTTCCTTTACGGTTGAATACTTTCTTATACCGATGGTACATCCTGTCGGCTAACAAGGCATGTTCGTCGGCGACCACTCTTGTCAAACGGCCATCCATCCCATTATGAATCTGGTTGACAACTAGCACTTCCTGGAGCAGGGAATCGCCGGAAGCTGTTAAAAGGTCGTCCTTTTTGGCTGCCTTAAGTATTTTGATAAGTGACTCATATTGAGAACCACCCCAATTGGACCGGGATCCATGGCGTCCGTAATGGCTGATGTAATATGGCTTGTAGCCTTTCGGGGCCGGAGTGTCATGAATCGGACCGAATTCGTAGCGGTTGGTGTTGCACCCGGCGCGGGTTATGTCCTCGTGGAGCAACCGGACAAACTCCGGATTCTGATACTGTTGTTTCCGGTTTTGAGAGTTTGCGCTAATCGAAAATAAAAGGGCGGAAGTAACCGCGATCGTGAATAAACTTTTGAAGAATTTCATGTTGACTTAATCCTTGATTCACAAAAATAGTGAAAATTTGATATTTTAGTGGCGCGTTTTCGATGCATTCATGTTAATTATGGGACATTTTGAAGGCTGTTCTTTCAAGCCGGTGTTGCCGGATGGGGTGAATCTCCAGGAGAAGCAGATCCTCCTCCACTGCTGTTGCGCGCCTTGTTCCACCGCTA
>JAFROA010000054.1 GCA_017429885.1 Bacteroidales bacterium
CCGCTGATTGACCATTGCGTCACATCCAGCGCCACAAAAAGAAGGGCGAAGAAAGTCTCGATCGCTTAATTGTATAAGGATATGAATACCAACAGTAACACATATACGGTCATTTACACGACCATCATAGTCACTTTGGTCGCCGCGATCCTGGCTTTCGTTTCCCAAGGCTTGAAAGCCAAGCAGGAAGCCAATGAGAAGGCTGACACCATCTCCCAGATGTTGACCGCCGCCAAGTTCGCCACCAAGGCTGAGCTTCAAAAGAGTGGCAACACCGCCGTCCTGGCGAAGTACGACGAGCAGATCGAGCAGGCTTTCACCGTCGGAGTTGACGGAAAGAAGATCGCTGACCTCGAGCGCGGAAAGGTCTTTTCTCCCAAGGATCTCAAGAAGCAGAACTACAAGATCAAAGACGGTAGTGACGCTGAGATCCCCGTGTTCATATTCAAGAACGGCACAACCGTGGTTCCTGTCTATGGAGCAGGCCTTTGGGGGCCCGTTTGGGGCTACATAGCGTTTGAGCCTGGCTCAACCACAATCAAGGGTGCTTACTTCGATCATGAGAGCGAGACCGCCGGTCTCGGCGCCAAGATCAAGGACGACCCGGCCTTCCAGGCTGAGTTCGAAGGCGAGAAAGCCGACTTCACCACCGCCAATGTTTTCGACATCGTGAAGGGTGGAGCCCCCAAGAATCCTGACGGCAAATCCGTGACCGATAATATGATTGACGCTATCACCGGAGCCACGATGACTTCCAACGGTCTCGACGCCGCCATCGACACTTGGCTCGGCGCCTATTCCGCTTACTTTAAAGGAGCCGTCAACAATAAAACCGAGGAGGAATAATCATGGACGCTAAATTGAAAGAAACAATCCTGAATCCGATTTTCAAGGGCAACCCCATCACCGTCCTTGTCCTCGGTATCTGCTCTTCGCTGGCAGTCACTGTCACCCTGAAAGGAGCGCTTGTCATGGCCCTGTCGGTCATAGTGGTTTGCGGAATCTCCAGCTTGATTCTCTCGCTGCTGCGTAACACAATCCCCAGCCGTGTTCGTATCATCGTCCAGTTGGTGGTCGTCGCCATGATGGTTATCCTTGTGGATCAGGTACTCAAGTCCTTTGAGGCCACCTATGCCATCGACAAGCAGCTATCTGTCTATATCGGCCTTATCATCACGAACTGTATAGTCATGGGCCGCATCGAGGCTTTCGCCCTCGGTAATAAGCCTTGGCCTTCGTTCCTTGATGGTGTTGCCAATGGTGCCGGTTACGGCATGATCCTCATTATCGTGGCATTCTTCCGCGAGCTTCTCGGAAGCGGCACCCTCTTCGGGGTCGACATCCTCAATTGGCTCGGATATGTGCCTAACAACCTGGTCATCCTCCCGCCTTTCGCCCTCATCCTTTTGGGATGCATCGTGTGGGTTCAGAGGAGCATCCAGAAAGACCTGCAGGAGAAATAATTAAACATCAAGGTTATGGAATACATCAGCTTATTCGTCAAGTCAATCTTCGTTGACAACATGATCTTCGCCTACTTCCTGGGTATGTGCTC
>JAFROA010000055.1 GCA_017429885.1 Bacteroidales bacterium
CGAGGAAGCCAAGAGGCTGATCGCCAGGCATCCACGAAAATGGAGTCCGGCGGATTGGGGCCTGCGTTGGTTGTGGAATCAACCGGAGGTGACAGTGGTGCTCTCCGGGATGAATTCCATTGAGATGGTGGAAGAAAACACCCGAACCGCATCCGATGCGGTCGAGGGAGCGTTCACAGAGGATGACAGAGCTTTCCTCCAAAAGATACTGACGATAATCCGCGCGAAGGAGAAAGTAGGATGCACAGGCTGCAGGTATTGTATGCCTTGCCCTAAAGGAGTGGATATTCCTGGCATATTCACAAGCTACAATATGATGTACACGGAGTCGAAGGTATCCGGATGGACTCATTATTTCCAAGCTGTCGCCCTATCGGCAGAGCCGTCATTCGCATCCCAGTGCATCGAGTGCGGCAAATGCGAACAGCATTGTCCTCAATGCATTCCCATCAGAGAGAAACTCCGAGAAGCGGAGCGGGCGCTACTTCCATGGTACATAAAGCCCCTGGTCAAGTTAGGCCGGAAGTTTTTCCTTCATAAATAAGCATCTTCTACCTCAAATAATTTGGATTAATTGAAAAAAGATTTAACTTTGCAATCCCAAACAAACGAGGGCTTAGCTCAGTTGGTTTAGAGCGCTTGCTTGACAGGCAAGAGGTCGGCAGTTCAAATCTGCCAGTCCTCACTCCTCAGAAATAAACACCCGCAGCAATGTGGGTGTTTGTGTTTTAGTCCATTAACTCTATTATCATGAGAAGATTCATAGTTGCGATAATGCTTATGTCCCTATCTCTTGGCGCATGGGCACAGTATGCTGGAATCGGCACCATCAGAAGGGCGGGAACTCACATTAAGATGGATGGGGAACGCCTTTCTCCCGAGGCACAGGCAGCCCTATTGGCCGATATCGACGGTCGAGACTATAATTCAACCTGGGATTGGGCTAAAAGAGGCAGAAACGCCGGCCTTGGACTCGTTATCGGTGGTGGCATAGTCACCCTTGGAGGGAGTGTGGTAACGCTTATTGGACTGACTACCAGCGTGATCGGCGCCGCCGTGGGCGGAACAGTTGGCAGTATCGGAGGACAAGATAGCGCACAACACGGGGCGGAAGAAGGTGCCAAAGCAGGAAATACCCTGACAGTTGGTGGATTGATAACGACAGGAGTGGGTATTGCGTCCACAGCCATAGGAATACCTATGATCGTGAAAAACAACAGGACCTTAAATGAGATAGTCGACAGCTATAATAACGGCGGACGGCCAATGGTCCAACTGGACTTCGGCCCCACGGATAACGGGATAGGGCTGGCCCTTAGATTCTAGCCGTTATTGAATATCATCGATCTTTTCAAACTCTTTCGGGGGTGTATGCGACTCTTCCATCAAACGGTAGAATTCTTCCACAATCTCAGGATGTTCTGAGGAAACGTCGTTGATTTCCTGAAGATCCGTGTCCAGATTGTATAGTTCCATCCGGGTGTTTCCTTTACTGATATTCGTTATTATTCCCTTCCAAGGTCCTTTTCGGATAGCTTTATTCCCAACAGCCTTGTCCGGATATTCCCAATAAAGGTATTCGTGCACAGCTTGTTTCCGAGGCTCGCCAAGAAGAGTCGGAAGGAAGCTGATTCCATCGGTTTCAGGACATTCCTGACCGGTAAGCTCAGCCAGTGTTGGCATGAAATCCTGGAAAGAAGTCATATGGTCTGACACGCTTTCAGCCGCTATGTGGCCATTCCAGACAGCGATCATGGGCACACGGATGCCGCCTTCGTGAACAAAGCATTTGCCCCAACCATATTCCGACTTGAACGGCCCGCCACTATTGAACCAAGGAGAATCTGTTCCGCCATTAAACGAGGGTCCGTTGTCTGAAGTGAATATGATTATTGTGTTATCGTAGATTCCTTTATCCTTGAGCTTGTCGACAAGCTGACCGACCTGTTCGTCGAAATAGCTTATCATCGCGGCATACGTGGCATGAGGATAACGGCAAATCTGATAGCCCCTCGCCCCAGTGTAAGGCTCCTCATCGCCGAACTTCTCCACATAATAATCCACCCAGCGCTTCGGGGCCATTAGGGAGACGTGTGGCAACGGCGTTGTGAACATCAGGAAGAAAGGCTTATCGGAGTTGTCGTCGACAAATGACATCAGATGATCGAATATCTTATCATTGGCGTAGTCATTCTGATAATGCTTGTAGTAGTTCTCTGGGTCATATGGATCCTCCCCTTCCGCAAGTTTCACCAAATGAGGGTTGATGACCTTGTTATTCAAATACTCACGCTCTTCGTTGTGGTAAAGGAAGGCGGGATAAAAAGTGTGAGCCTGCCGCTGGCAGTTATATCCATAAAACTCGTCAAACCCCTGTTTGTTGGGAGTCCCTTCGGAACCAGGATACCCCAGCCCCCATTTCCCGAATAATCCCGTTGTATATCCGGCGTTACGCATCAACTGACCTATGGTGAAAGTACCTTTCTCGAGTGGAGCCTGACCTTCCAATGAGGGATGGACATACATCGAGTCGTGATCACTGGTCGCCCCGCGGAATGCCATCTCCTCATTCCTCCTGATCTGGGAATGTCCGGTATGAAGCCCGGTCATCATGACACATCTGGCAGGAGCGGAAACAGGTGATCCTGAATAACTTTGGGTAAAGTGAATCCCCTGCTTACAGAGATTGTCAATGTTGGGTGTCTCTATCTTTTCCTGACCATAACAACCAATGTCACCGTATCCCATGTCATCCATCAGAATGACTATTACATTCGGTTTGGGGTCTTTATTGTCGACACAAGCGACAGCCGATGACAGTACAGCTGTGCCCAATATGATTGACTTTCTCATTATATCGGAATACTGATTAAACCTTCAAGAAAACCTTCTTTTTATAAAGGAACCAAAGGAAAAGCCAAGACACGGCGAAGTAGCCGATGGCGAGGATGAGTTTCCCAACCGGCTCTGGGCATAGACTGGAGAGGCCCTTGAGGAAGAAATCACTGATCGACGAGAAATTAAATATCCTCTGGGCCATATATATGGTGATCGAGTTAAGTCCCACCACCTCGAAGAACTTGGTCCATCCTTTCCAGCCCTTCACGTCAATGATATAATAGAACAGGGCGAAGAGTCCTAGTGAATATGCTCCGACAACGAGCACGAAGGTACTGGACCACAGCTTCTTATTGATCGGGAAATCGAGGCTCCATAAAAGCCCTACTCCGAACATCACAACCGCGGCGATGGCCATATAAAGCGGCTTTTTCCCACCTGATATCTTGCCGTCGTCAACCTTTACGAATTCACCAGTGAACATACCCAGCATAGCGGTCACGATGGCAGGAAGCAGACTCAGAAGTCCTTCAGGGTCAAAAAGTCCTTTCTGGTAAATATGATTGGGAATCAATATCCTGTCAATATATCCCACAAGGTTGCCCTCCAGCGAGAACGGACCCGCCCCCGCAGGGGCGTCAGGAGCAGGAATGAACCTCAGAAGAAGCCAATACCCGACAAGGATACATACAGCTATCACCACCCTGGCCTTAGGCTTGAAATTGATGTACAGAAGGGCCGCGAACATCCATGCGAAACCGATTCTTCCCAGTACGCTATAAAAGCGGAGCGTGGACAGGTTGAGATTGAAGAACCCGTTATAGACCAAGCCGATAAGGAATAGAACTATCCCTCTTTGGAATATTTTCAAATAAACACTACGGCGGCTCGCGCCTTTAGACATCCTTTTGGCATACGAGAATGGCCATGACACTCCCGCTATGAATAGGAACAGAGGGAATATCGTGTCATGATGGCGGAATCCATCCCAGGCCACATGATGCATCTGCGACTCAAGCCAACATGACTCGCCATCTGGGAATAAACGGCATAAATAACTGATGATGGCGGCGAAGCCCATGATGAATATCATATCAAATCCCCTGAGGGCGTCAAGGGATAAGAGTCTTTTACCGGGTTCCATGATGAGTGTTATTAACAGGAAGTTGAGGTAAGAGGGTTCGAACCTCTACTGAGGGAACCAAAATCCCTAGTGCTACCATTACACCATACCTCAATTCGTGTCGCGAATTTATCGTAATTTTAGTAAATTAGCAAATCAAATGACAACTAGGACATGAAAGGTGTATTCGTATTTCTCGCCGACGGCTTCGAGGAGATTGAGGCCCTGGCCACTGTGGACATCCTCCGGAGAGGAGGAATAGATGTCAAGACAGTCTCAATCAGCCATGACAGGACGGTCCTC
>JAFROA010000006.1 GCA_017429885.1 Bacteroidales bacterium
CAGCTCAAGAAAAAGGTCTATGGCCAGAAGATGGTGGGAGAGTCAGAGCCTATTCGTCATATCAGGGATATGATCACCAAGGTCGCCCCTACCGATTCCAGGGTGCTGATTATGGGTCCCAACGGTTCCGGAAAAGAGCTTGTGGCGAGAAGCCTTTACGAGCAGAGCGCGAGGAGCGCGATGCCCTACATCGAGGTCAACTGCGCCGCTATCCCCTCGGAACTGATTGAGAGTGAGTTGTTTGGTCATGAGAAGGGATCTTTTACCTCTGCGATTAAACAGCATAAGGGTAAGTTCGAGCAGGCTGATGGAGGAACATTGTTCCTCGACGAGATAGGGGATATGAGTCTCGCCGCCCAGGCTAAGGTGCTGAGGGTGTTGCAGGAGAAGAAGCTGTCCAGAGTGGGAAGTGACAAGGACATAATTGTCGACGTGAGGGTTGTGGCGGCCACGAACAAGGATCTTCGCAAGGAGATTGAGAAGGGTAATTTCAGGGAAGACTTGTATTACCGTCTCAGCGTGATCGTCATCAAAGTGCCCTCTCTGGATGAGAGGAAAGATGACATCCCGCTGTTGGTGGACTATTTCGTGGAGCAACTCAGCACAGAGAAAGGCCTGCTATCCAGGCCATTCTCTCCTGAGGCCATCAAGCTTCTTCAAGAGAAGACGTGGCCTGGAAACATAAGGGAGCTTTGCAATGTCGTTGAGAGGCTGTTGATTTTCGGAGGCAATCCTATCAGTGCGGAAGACGTGAAAATGTACGTCATTCCTGTTCAATAGCCTTGCGTATCGTGGTGTCCACCCCGAGGTACATCTTGTAGAAAGCGTTTTCCCCAAGTTTGGAATACCGACCTATTAGCGCCCGTAACTGCGGGAGCAGGTACTCCTTTGTCTGTTCCCATTCCTGGACGGAGCAAGGGATTCCGTCCACTCTCAACGCATATTCACGGAACTTGGTGGGAATATCCATCTTGTCAAGAGCGATGTTCAGCTCGTCAAAGTCCTCGATTCCGGAGATCGTGCCTCTATACTTGTCGAACATGGCGGACGAGAACCTCATCTGCGTGGCTTTCCTGTTGCAGGCGATATAGAAATCTGTCGCCCTGGTCGTGTCCACCGGTACGAAAATGTCGGGTATAATACCACCTCCGCCATAAACGGTCCTTCCGGCGACAGTCTTATAAGCGGCGGTGGAGTCAACCTTGATGCTGTCTGCGTCGTACATCTCACCTTCGGAGTAACGTTTATAGATGTCGTAGCGGTAGTCATCTGAATATGGCTTCTGGATGCACCTTCCGGAAGGGGTGTAGAATCTCGCCACTGTCAATCTGACGCCAGACCCGTCGCTGAAATAGAGTGGCTCCTGGACGAGTCCCTTCCCGAAGGAACGCCTTCCGATGATGGTTCCCCGGTCATTGTCCTGGATGGCACCTGCGAAAATCTCGCTTGAGGAAGCTGTTGATTCATTGATAAGTACGACGAGCGAGACGTTCTTCAGAATGCCCTTTCCATCAGCTTTGTATTCTTCTTTCTTACGGTGGAGACCTTGCATGTAGACTATCTCGTCCCCCTTCTCAAGGAACATGTCGCTGAGCAGTAGCGCCTGGTCAAAATAACCACCGGAATTATCCCTGAGATCCAGTATAAGCTTCTTCATCCCTTGAGACAGGAGTTTCAATGAAGCGAGGTTGATCTCGTTGAAAGTGGTCTTGGAGAACTTCGCGAGCTTTATGTATCCTGTCGTGTCGTTCGCCATGAAAGCGGCGTCCACGCAATGGACAGGAATCTTTCCACGGGTGATGTCGAAGACGATGTTTTCCTTGCCTCTTCCCACTGTTATCTTGACCTTTGATCCCGCAGGTCCCTTCATCCTCCTAACCATGCTGTCTTGCGGGAATTTAACGCCGGCGATGACCTTGTCATCGACCTTCAGGATCCTGTCACCCTGCTGCAGCCCGGCTTTCTCTGACGGACCACCCTGGATGACTTCGATCACTGTAGCCGTGTCATTAGGGACATTGAACTGTATTCCTATCCCATCGAAATTGCCGGCCAAATCCGTCTCAGCCTCATTTAGTTCCACGGGTGGCATGTAGACTGAGTGAGGGTCAAGCCTTGAGAGAGCCGCCACAATGGCGGCCTCGGTCACGCTCTCGTTGTCCACTGTGTCGACATAGTTCTTGTCGATCTGGTCCAGGATCAGATTGAGCTTGCGCCATTGCCCGTACTGGACATTGAGATAGTGCTTCTTTTGACGGTAAGTGTTATATGTCGTGACGGCCAGGGCACCGACGATGATGCCCAGGACTGCGATCAGGATTGGGGAAATCTTTCTCATTCTTAATCTACCTTCTCGACCTCAATCCCAGCTCGGCGCAAAAGGTCTATACCGTCCGTCAGGCGATATTCGTCCTTATACACAACTCTCTTGATGCCGGATTGGATGATCAATTTAGAGCACTCCAGGCAGGGAGACGCGGTCACATAAAGAGTTGCCCCCTCACTGCTGTTGCCGGATTTTGCCACTTTGGTAATAGCGTTTGCCTCAGCGTGCAGGACATATGGCTTTGTCACACCGTTCTCGTCCTCGCAGATGTTCTCAAAACCAGAGGGAGTGCCATTGTAACCGTCTGAGATGATCATTCGGTCCTTGACTATCAAGGCTCCGACTTGACGTCTCTTGCAATATGAGTTCTTGGCCCAAACTCCGGCCATCTCAAGGTATCTATGGTCGAATTTCTCCATTATTTGGCGTTTCTCTGGTAAAGATATCTCTTGATGGAACGCTTGGGAGTCCTCTCGAAATCTTCCGGCATGAACTCAATCTTACGGATCTGGGCGTAGCCGGGAATCTCTTTGTTGATGTCGGGGAGGAGATCGTTCAAAGTCTTCTCCAGCTGGTCTCGGGTCAGTCCGTCCAGCTCCGCCTGGTGGTAGTCCGGATAAATGAGGGCAGTCAGCCCGCCATTATCCTCTATGACCAGGGAATCAACCACATAAGAAACGGCATTGATGACGGATTCAAGCTCCTCAGGATAGATGTTCTGACCGTTGGGACCAAGGATCATGCACTTGCTGCGCCCTCTGATGAAGAGGTAGCCATCCTTATCGATAATACCCATGTCTCCGGTCCTCATCCAACCGTCCTCGGTGAACAGGCTCGCGGTGGCCTCATCGTTCTTGAAATATCCGAGGGCGGTGTTCGGTCCTTTGCACTGGATCTCTCCCTCAATCCTCTCAGGATCCTCGGAATCAATCCTTATCTTCATGTTATAGGCCGCCTTTCCGCAAGAATACAGCTTCTTGTCATTGAAATGGGCGTAGGTGATGATAGGGGCGCACTCGGTCATGCCGTAGCCGACTGTGTAAGGGAAGTCAATGTCCCAGAAGAACTTCTCCACCTCCTTGTTGAAAGCGGCGCCTCCCATGATGACCTCGACGAAGTTTCCTCCGAACGCGGTCACAAGCTCTGTGCGGATCTTCTTGCGCACCATCTCGTTCAAGACAGGAATCCTGAGCATGGTCTTGATGCTTCCCTTCTCAATAGTCTTTTGGATTTTGGACTTGTACACCTTCTCGATGATGAGGGGAACGGCGATGATGATGTTAGGCTTGACCTCCTGGAGAGCCTGGGTGATGATCTTAGGGCTCGGTATCCTGGTCAGGAAGTGGACATGCATATCGATGGTCATCTCGAACAGGAACTCGAACATCATACCGTACATGTGCGCGGTCGGAAGCATGGAGACAACGTTTGATTTATTGTTCAGCTCCGGAAGGACATGCTTGGCGAACTGTATGTTGGAGCAGAGGGCCCTGTAGGGAATCATGACACCCTTCGAGAACCCGGAGGTACCGGAGGTGTAGTTGATCATCGCCAGCTCATTGGGCGAATCCTTGTAGTAATTCAAGTCCTCGGGTCCGAATGTGTTGGGGTGACGCTTTCCGAAATACTCGTTCATGTGCTCACGAGCCTCGACAATACGGTCGTTCTTGGCATAAAGGAGCTGGAAAGTGTTGATTCTCACCACCGCATAGACACCGGGCATCTCCTCGGGACTCAATCCCTCCCATATCACGTCGTCAACGAACAAGACCTTCGCATCGGAGTGGTTGACGAGATAGTGGATATTACCGGGTTTGAATTCGTGGAGGATAGGCACCACCACGGCTCCGTAGGTCATGGCGGCGAGATAGCTCACAGCCCAATTGACTTGGTTACGGGCGCAGATAGCCACTTTGTCACCTTTGTGGAGGAAGCATTTCTCGAAAGCGATGTGCAGCTTCTCAATCCGCCTGGCGACGTCGCGGTAGCACAAACTCACTCCCTGGTAATTCGAGAGTGCGAGCCTGTCCCAATTCTCCCTGAAACTCTGCTCAATCAGTTTATTCACTGATTGGAACTTGAATTCTTCCATGATATTATCGTTTATTTTTTTCCAACTTGAAAGTTCTTTCCTTGCCGTCATGGCACTTGGCCACGAAAGCGCCTTTTTCATTTATGGAGATCTCGCTGTCGGGGCGGATCATCTTCTTGCCCTCTCCGATGAGGATTGGCTCCCCGCCTTCGAACGGGCACACGAAAGCTTGTCTTGAGGTACGTACAATCCAGTACTTGTTCCCTCCGCCTTCCAGAAGCTCCGGAAGGCTCTTTATGGTCTCCTCTGAGGTTATACCCTTCCATGAGGACATAGGATTGCCCTTAAGATCATACAAGCCCACGGTGTTGTCCTTGAACAGAACCATCGCCGTGTACTCATTGTTCCCGGAGAAATCATACGCCTCGGGTCCGAGGGATATCTTCTTGCCCAAGTCGACCGGTGTACCGCCCACAAAGCGTCCAAGCCTGTCGATCATGTATAATTTGCTGTCGGCGGCGAAGAGATACTGAAGTTTCCCGTTCTTGTAGAAGTCAACTTCCTTGACATATCCCCGGAACGGGAACTTGAACGGAATGCCCCACATGTCTTTCCCGTTCTCGTCCTTAAGGCATATCGAGAGGTGAGAATTCTGGTACAAGGTGTTGATCTTGCCTGTTGCGCTGTTCATGACCTTGAACTCACCATTCGACACGGTCACGGTCGTATCCCTGACGGAAGGTACAGGAATCTTCCCTCCAGGAATCTCTGTCCTGGTCACATCCAGCTTGAGTCCCATCTTTTCACCACCGGAGAGTGCGGAGAGGATGGCCGGGACATAGGACACTCCGGAGATCACTCCTCTGAAACCTTCAGCCATAATCGGGCTGAATGAAGTGCCTATAAGGTTAGGATCCTCTGTCAAAGAATGGTACATCCAGAATCCGCAGCCTTTTTGAGGTATTTTATCGGACAATCCACTTGAGGAAAGCCTTTCCCGCAGAGTCTCGAAAGACATAAGGGTGAACTCGTCAAGGCAATCTCTCTCGCCAATGACCATCCATCCGTTGACTATCGCTGACGCGGACTCTTCTTCTCCGTTGAATATTTCCCCGAAAACGGTCTTAGGAAAGCCGGAAAGACGGGTGAAGTCACTGACTCCTTCGGACTGGCGCTTACCGCCGGGCTTTATGAAGAGCATCTGGCGAAGTTTGCCTCCAAAGTGGAGGTTGACAACGGCTACTTCCTTTATATCCAAAGACTTAGCCCAATCCTCGGCTGACTGTCCCGATTCCTTTTTCTGCTTTGACAACGTGGCCTCGTATTTGTCGAGTTTGGCTTTGGAGTCGAGGTAGTTCCTGTATGACTTAAGGTAGGAGCCTATATTGCCGATAGGAATATCAATTATGAAGTCGGTGTTGGAAGGTACAACGTCAGGAATCCCTACAGCCCCGGTGCCGGCGTGCCGCAGGACATTCATGTAGAATGCCGGATCGCTTCCGTACAACAGGGTGCCGTCCATGGATACGCCGGAGTCGGAATGCTTTGTCAGACTGAAGGCTGTCCATCCTGCCAACTCCTTGAAGAAACCGCTGAATTTACGATACTTACGTGCGAAATAGGCCTCAATTATATTGTCTGAATAGGAATTGGACACGAACATTATGTCGCTTCCGGGAACCTGTGAGGCGAGTTCGGCGAATCCGCTAGACTCAATCACGGAATGCCCCTCAGCGAGATGTCTCGCCGAAGAATTGGCGATTGTCTCGGATGATGAGATGATGATCAAGTCCCCGACAACCCTTGAGAACAAGCCAGAAGAATCAGCTATTGCCCTGAGTTTGGAGCTATCGTTCCAAGTGGAATCCGAGATCTCCTTGCTGGATTTGACCACCAGTAGCGGAGGCATATCCTTGCTGTAGTGGATGGATATGATCGCGGGATCTTTCTTGAGCCCCTCGAATGACTCATGGGCGATCTTGTCAAATTTGCGGGAGGTTAGTTGCCTGAACACCGCGGTTGTGTCTCCAAGCAGTTCCATCGCTCTGCCGAAGTTCTTGACGCAGAACACGATGGCCGCATCCGAAGGGACAGCCTCGATCAGCTCATGGCGCTCAATGAACTGTCCGGCATCAACGGCCGGAGCTTTCCCCTTGGAGTCTGAATACAGTGAGGCCACTGCCACCGCGATCCCTCCGACCAGGATCACGGCAACGGCTATCAGAATATACAGGGTTTTCTTGCTCATTGCGCTATGAACATGTACACTATATTGCCAATCTGCCTTGGCGGGGCGGATGTCGAAGCTGAGAATTTGGACAGTCTAGCCGCCCTGATGGCGAAATCACGCAGACACCTGTCTGACGAGGAGGCGTCCTCCTGCACTTTGGCGTTAAGGACATTGCCTGAGGGATCCACTGTGATAATCACAGTGACATGGCCCGATCCCAGGCACCTGTAGGCGGGAATGGAAAGCCTGCTGGCCTTTCTCCCGTCGAGTGCGTATGAGACCACGGACGGACCACTGTAGGCTTCTTTCTTGGGCTCCTCTTTTTTTACTGTCGGCTTGTTGATGGCCACATAGTCATCGTCAGGCTCGTCGGCTTTGAATCCGTCTTTCAGCTCTTGGGCCAGCCTCTCCGCATCTTTATAAAGTTGCTCGGCGTTGGTGTTGCGGTCGTCCTTAAGGATAGAGCTCCTGTCCACGGCGATATTCCTGATCGGGACACCTGCCGCTGAAGCAAGGAGCTGGTCGAGCCTGTCGCTCACCTCTTCCTTGAAATTCTCCTCGGCTTTTTTCTTCTCGACCTCCTCCTGCTTGGTGAAGTCGAGGACAAAGGTGTTTTCCCTCTTCAGCGCGGCACCGATTTGACAGGCCAGCAACACGATGATGATCAACAAATGGAAGATCACCGTGATGTAAAGTCCAGCCCTGTCCTCGCTTTTCATGATGCCTTATTTCCCCTCTTCTTTCTTCTTTTCCCTCAATGACTTCTCAACCGTGGCTGAGATCATGTTGATGGCGACCTGGTTATGGCCTCCCTGGGGGATGATTATGTCGGCGTACCTCTTGCTTGGCTCGATGAACTGGAGGTACATCGGCTTCACGGTCTTGGTGTAACGCTCGATCACTGTCTCCACAGTCTTGCCCCTCTCGAGGATATCCCTGGCCATGACCCTCATCAGGCGGTCATCATCGTCGGCGTCGACAAAGATCTTGATGTCCATCTGGTCACGGAGCTCCTTGCATGAGAAAATGAGGATGCCCTCAATGATGATCACGTCAGCGGGAGCGACTCTCACGGTCTCCGTCTTTGAACGGGAGCAAGTGATGTAGGAATATACCGGCTGCTCGATGGTTTTGCCAGCCTTTAGCTCAGCGAGTTGCTGGCAAAGAAGCTTGAAGTCGATGGCGTCCGGATGGTCGAAGTTGATCTGCTGCCTCTCCTCCATCGGAAGATGGCTGGAATCCTTGTAATAAGAGTCCTGCGGAATGATCACGACCTTTTCCTTGAGCCTGCTTGTGATCGCATTGACCACTGTGGTTTTTCCTGAGCCGGAACCACCGGCGATTCCTATGACTAACATATCGTGGATTATTAGAATTCAGCGTTTTTGGGAGTCCTCGGGAAAGGAATGACGTCACGGATGTTGGACATTCCGGTGACGAAGAGAAGGAGTCTCTCGAAGCCAAGGCCGAACCCACTGTGGGGAACTGTCCCGAAGCGGCGTGTGTCGATGTACCATTCAAGGTTCTTTCTGCTCATTCCAAGCTCGGTTATCCTCCTCTCAAGTTTCTCGAGGGAAGCCTCTCTCTCCGATCCTCCAATTATCTCGCCAATCTTAGGGAAGAGCACATCCATTCCCCTGACTGTCTCCCTGCCGGGGGCGCAGCCTTCGTTCTGTTTCATATAGAAGGCTTTGATCGCCATAGGGAAGTCGGTGAGTATCACGGGCTTCCCGAAATGCTTCTCGACCAGGTATCTCTCATGCTCGCTCTGGAAGTCTGTGCCCCAACTCACCGGGAACTCGAATTGGGTCCCGTTCTTCACGGCCTCCTCAAGGATGGTCACGGCGTCTGTATAGGTCAGCCTCTGGAACTCGATGCCCAGGACACTACGGAGTCTCTCGATCAGACCGTCGTCGTATTTGTTGTTGAGGAATGTCAGGTCGTCCATGCAGTTGTCAAGGGCGTACTGGACAAGGTACTTGACAAACTCCTCGGCGAGGACCATGTTGTCATTGATGTCGTAGAAGGCCATCTCGGGCTCGATCATCCAGAACTCGGCCAAGTGTCTAGGTGTGTTGGAGTTCTCCGCCCTGAAAGTGGGGCCGAATGTGTAGATCTCACCAACGGCTGTGGCTCCAAGCTCGCCCTCGAGCTGGCCGCTGACGGTCAGGCTGGTCTTCTTTCCGAAGAAGTCTTTGCTGAAGTCGACTTTCCCATTGTCCTTCTTCGGGACATTCTCAAGGTTGAGCGTAGTGACTTGGAACATGTCTCCAGCTCCCTCTGCGTCAGACTCGGTGATCAGGGGAGTATTAAGGTAAACAAAACCCTTGTCATTGAAAAACTTATGAATGGCGAAGGCCATGGCATGGCGTATCCTCAGAATGGCACCGAAAGTGTTTGTCCTGGGACGCATGTGAGCCACAGTGCGCAGGTATTCCAGCGAGGTGTCCTTCTTCTGGAGCGGGTATCTCATAGGGTCGCACTCTCCGAGAACCTCTATCTCTTTGGCCTGGATCTCCACCGCCTGTCCGCTACCGACAGACTCCACCAGGACACCTTTCACGGCGAGGCTGGCTCCGGTTGTGACTTTGGCGATAAGACTCTCGTCAAAATTGGCCATGTCAGCAACGACCTGGATATTATGGACAGTCGAGCCATCGTTAAGGGCGATGAACTTGATCTGTTTGTTTCCTCTCTTTGTCCTTACCCAGCCTTTGGCAAGCACCTCTTGTCCTGGCGCCGCCAACAGCAGCTCCTTCACCTTTTTTCTTGTGATAACGCTCATTTCGTTCATTACTTTACATAATCCCACAAATATACTAAGAAATTATCTTTCGTCACACAAATAAACCCGCCATCGCTTTCAATAAACGATGGCGGGCCTTTAATGAATACTATCCACTAACGGAACCGGTCAAGAAATCGTTCGTCTGTGCTACTGGTCGCAAGCTCGGTATAGCCGATGAGGAGATGCTCCCCGTCCGGGGTGATAATCTTAATACTGAGATTTCCCTTCATGGGAACATCGTAACGGAAACCACCCTTAACTCCCTCTTGGGTCATTTCCCCGGAGATTGAGAATTTGCAATCCTTTTGCTTAAAATATAAGTCAACAGTATCACAGGTCATGTCTCCATAGGACAGAGTTCCACTGCGTGTTTTCTTGCTGAAATGGATTATCCCGTCATCGGACACCTTGAAAGGGACATTGTCTATGCACATACACACATATAAACCCTTATGTATCCATGTTGGTCCCTTCTCAAAACTCCAGTCGTCAGGCTTCTCCTCCGGATCCACTATTTTGAAAGACTTGAACAACAGAGATGCTGTTCCTTTATCGTAATCAGGGAGTATCGCTACCTCACCTGTCTCAGGAAGTGTCACTGTCTCAACCCCCCATTCACTTAACTCGGCCGTGACAACATTCCGCTGGGCAGATGTCCAGATGTCTGAAGAGAACTCCTTATCTTCTTTGTCATTCGACCAGTCGAATATGTCTTCAACAAGGTTGCATGAAGTCATGAAGATGGCAATAGTGGCGAATAAAACAAAATACTTTTTCATAATTAGCGTTTTTTCTCGAACCTACTATCTAAATCCAATTTATTTATAAATCTTGCATCGTAATCATCGAAAAAGACGAGAAGATTGTAAATACTACATTCCGGAGAAG
>JAFROA010000056.1 GCA_017429885.1 Bacteroidales bacterium
CACACGTTGGGGCCGCGGAAGTAAATCCCGCTCCGTATCTTGGCAGCGGCGTCCTCGGTGTCGATCTGGTCACCGATGTAGACTACTCCCTTGAGCCACTTCTTGTATATGCTGGAGAATGACATGTCAGTTCCTTTTATACAATTTGCTAATATACAATATTTTCTTATTTTTGTACGCTTAAAACCGTTTATGAGATGAAAAGAATTCTATTGTCTATTCTCGCCCTGATATCTTTCGCCGGCATTGCCCTGGCTGATGAGGGAATGTGGCTTCCGGCTCTTATCTCCCAGAGAATCGGAGACATGCAGGCGAAGGGTTTCAAATTATCAGCTGAGGACGTCTACAGTGTCAACCAGGCTTCTCTCAAGGATGCCGTCGTCCTTTTTGGCGGAGGTTGCACCGGAGAGATCGTGTCCGACGAGGGTTTGCTCCTCACCAATCATCACTGTGGCTACGGATTTATCCAGCGTCATAGCAGTGTTGAGCATGATTATCTCAAAGACGGTTTCTGGGCGATGGACAGGAGCCAGGAGCTTCCGAACAGGGGACTGACCGTCAGTTTCCTCCAAAGGATGGAAGAAGTCACTGACCAGGTCCTGAAGGGATATGACAAATCGATGACTGAGATGCAGAGAGATTCAGTCATAAGAGTCAACTCCGGTGAGCTTGTGCGGGCCGCCATGGAAGAAGGCAAGGGGCTGAGGGCCAGTGTCGAGGCTTTGTATTACGGTAACCAGTATTTCTTGTTTGTGTATAAGATTTATCGTGATGTCAGGCTCGTTGGCGCTCCGCCGTCCTCTATAGGAAAGTTCGGTGGCGACACCGATAACTGGATGTGGCCTCGCCATACAGGTGATTTCTCGATATTCAGGATCTATGCCGACAAGGACAATGAGCCTGCCGACTATTCGGAGGATAATGTGCCTTACAAACCCCGTAGGTTCTTCAAAATCTCCCGCAAGTGTGTCAAGGAAGGTGATTTCACCTTTGTTTATGGCTGCCCGGGAAGCACGAAGGAATATGTGATGTCCGAGGAGGTGAAGTACACCGCCGAGGTCTCGGATCCTCAGAAGATTGCCCTTCGTACCAAGAGATTGGATATTCAGAAGAAATATATGAATGCCAGTCAGGCGGTAAGAATCCAGTATTCATCCAAGAACGCCGGTGTCTCCAACGCCTGGAAGAAATGGCAGGGCGAGGAGAAAGGAATAAAGAAGATGAAGACAGTCGCCGCTAAGCAGGCGTTTGAGCGTAAGTTTAACAAATGGGCGGAAGGTACTGAATATGAGGGACTTGTCGATAAGCTTGGGGCTCTATATGCGGAGCGTAACCCTTATTTCAGAGCGCAGGAGTATTATTCCGAGACTGTCAGGGCCATCGAGATCCTCTCGTTCGCTTCCGGTGTTGTCTCTACACTGGAAAGGGACCGCTCGGCCGCACCCAACGCCGAGTCGTTCTTCAAGGATTATTACCAGCCTATCGACGAGGAGACATTTGTCGCCATGATGGAGGCATTTGACAGCCAGATGGAGGACCGTTTCAAGCCGGATTATTTCAAGGAGAAGCTTGCCGAGTACGGTAGCGTGAAGGCATGGAAAGACGATCTTTTCAAGAAGACGGTTTTCACGGATAAGGCTAAGGTCTCAGCGCTGACTAGTGCTGACCTTGAGACTTTATATGAAGATCCCGCTTATGAGCTGTACAACGCTTTCATGGCGTGGTTCTATGAGGATATCCGTCCTGTCGTGGATGAGGCCAACGCCAAGATCCGTCTGGCCAATAGGGACTATATGAGAGGACAGATGGCTTTCGAGCCTGACAAGGCTTTCTATCCGGATGCCAACTTGACCCTGCGTGTGGCATATGGCCATGTCGCTGGTTATCATCCTGCTGACGGTATGTATTACGCTCCTGTCTCCACTCTCAAAGGAATTATCGAGAAGGACAATCCCGAGATATTCGACTACAACATTCCGCAGGCATTGAGGGACATCTACGCCCAGGGCGGTCATGATGACCAGGCTGTATGCTTCCTCGCCACCAACCACACTTCCGGTGGTAACTCAGGGTCACCTGTGATCAATGCCGACGGCAACTTGATCGGAATCAATTTCGACCGCGTCTGGGAGGGCACAATGAGTGATATAGCCTTCGATCCGGAGGTGTGCAGGAATATCTCCCTGGACATCCGCTACCTTCTTTTCGTTGTCGACAAGATCGGGCACGCCTCGTACTTGTTCGATGAGATGGATTTCGCTGACTAGCAGGATATGAGAAAGTTTCTGGCCGGGTTTCTTCTGATTTTGATTCCCGCATTGATGTCCGCACAGGAGGGAGTGGACAGGTTTTTCATGGACATGCGCGCTTCTTTCCACCAGGAGAGTGTTGATGGGGAGTATAATAGCCAGATGGTGGGAGAGTACCTGAATCTCCACCTTCTCGGCCATATTACCCCGAAGATTGATTATCGTATCCGCCAAAGGTTGAACAAGAAGGTATTTGATGAGCGGAACATGTTCAATGCCACTGACTTCATGTATTTGAACTGGCAGGCTACTGAACGCTGGAGCTTCATGGCCGGGAAGCAGACTGTCTTGATCGGTGGTTACGAGTACGATGCGGCTCCTATCGATGTGTATTACTACAGCCAGTTCTGCAATAATATCTACCAGTGCTTCACCTTCGGGTTCTCGGCCAATTACCAGTTCATCCCTGGACAGAGCCTTATAGCCCAGGTATGTAACTCTCCTTTGTCATTGGGATTCCAGAGCATCTACGCCTACAATCTCGCTTGGAGCGGCAGTTTCGCCCCCTGGTGGCACACCATCTGGAGCGTGAACGCTGTTGAGGATCAGGATAAAAGACCTGTCAACTACATCTCCCTTGGGAACCGTTGGACTTTCGCTAATGTGCTTCTCGATCTGGATGTCATGAACCGCGCGGGTTTTGGTCAGAAAGGATTCATAGGGACGGATATGTCCTTCATCTCAAAGTTCATCTGGAGCATCGACAACTGGAATGTCTGCGCGAAAGCCGGTTACGAGTTCAACAATGCCCGGAATATCGATTCCAAGGGCAGGGCATATGATCTCGTGATAGCCCCCGGGACCGAGTATTTCTACGCCGGGGCCGGCCTGGAGTGGTTCCCTCTCCATAAAGATAAGTTAAGGCTTCACGCGGTCTATTATAGAGACAATTCCGCCCACAAGAATAACCTCGAAATCGGGGTCACCTGGCGGGCGGATATAATCAAGAAATAGCGGGATCTTCTACATCAGGTCACGCTCTTTCAGCCATTCGACACTCTTCGCTACACCACCGAGCCGGTCAAGACCCATGCTGGGCTCGTCCTGCTCGATGCAGATCCACTTGACACCTGTCTCCATAGCGGTGATGAGGATCTTCTCCATGTCCATCTGTCCGGACCCCATCGGCCTGTACTCGAACCAGCCGCCTTCGTCCTTCATGGAGTTGTCCGTGTTGACACCGATAAGGGCGTAAGGAGCTGAGCTGAGCTTGCCCTCAAGCTTGTAGTCTTTGGCATGGATAATAGGGGTTCCGCCATTGCCGTATTTCTTCAGAGTCTCGCACACGTCGAATCCGGCATAGTCGCACCAGCATGCGTCCAGCTCATTCTGGAGGTTCTCACGGCTGTTGTTAGCGAATATCTCATCGTAGCCGACCTTGCCGTCAGGAAGCTTCACGAACTCGA
>JAFROA010000057.1 GCA_017429885.1 Bacteroidales bacterium
CCTCAACGGCGTCGGCCTCTTCCTGGATAATATCTAGGAATCCACTTGCGGGTATAAAAATTTATACCTACATTTGTCCTGAAAACTTAATTCTAAACTTGCTATGCCCACTATTATATTTTTGTTTGGCCTCCGCTTCTTCTTTTATTCTGAAGAACATTTGCCTATTCATATTCATGTGCAGAATGGTGACGGAAGGGCCAAAATTATGGTTGAGACAGGAGAAATCGCTGAAAACAACGGCATTAAACCGAAAGACATCAAAAAGGCTACCGAAATTGTAGATCAGTATCGGGATGATATCATCAAAGCCTGGAATGAGTATTTCGATGAATAGCAGTAGTTCATGAACGTGACAATAGTTAAAGTGTGGTTTAATGATGGGCGCATTTTAGTCCAGACTGACGACGGGGTGATCCTCAGTCGCCCGCTGGAAGCGTTTCCAGCCTTGCTTGATGCCACTCCAGAGCAGCGGAACCATTTTGAGATAGGGCTTTACGGGGACGACATTCGCTGGGAGGAACTTGATGAAGACATCCACCTCACAAGTTTCCTGGAGAAAGCGGAGCCAGACCCAGATAATGAAATCGCAGCTATATTCAAGCGCTTCCCTCAACTAAACGTGTCGGAGATGGCTCGTACTATCGGCATTAACAAGAGTCTGTTATCACGGTATATTTACGGAATAAAAAAACCTTCTCCATCAAGGAAAGGGCAGATACTGGAAGCCATCCGTCAGCTTGGCAGAGAAATGGCTTCTATTTGAGAGCCTCTAGGGTTGTATAATTCTGAGGAAATCTCTATATTCACGACTGATAAATCCCTTTAAGACAATGAGATTACCACGCTTGATCGCAATAGCGGCGCTGCTGCTTCCGCTATCCCTCTCCGCACAGTCCATATTCATTGAGGCGGAAGGGTTCTCCGACCTCGGAGGCTGGACCAACGACAACCAGAGCATGATGCAGATGGGCTCTCCCTACCTCATCGCCCATGGACTCGGACGACCGGTGGCTGACGCCCAGACCGTATTCAACGCCCCAGAAGAGGGCACCTACCGCCTTTGGGTACGCACCAGGGACTGGACCAGAACCTGGGGAAGGACCGAGAGTCCGGGACGCTTCCAGGTGATCATCAACGGGAAGCCTTCAGAAGCCGTATTCGGCACAGAATCAGAGGAATGGGCCTGGCAGGACGGCGGGCAGGTCGAGTTGTCTAAAGGCGAGAACAAAATCGCCCTCCATGACCTGACCGGGTTCGAGGGGCGTTGCGACGCCATCTACCTGACCAAGGACCTAGACGCCCCCGCCCCGGATCCCAATGCAGCCTTCAGGCGTAAAGCGCTGGGGATCAAGAAACCTGTGAAAGCCGGCAAATACGACTTCGTTGTCGTCGGCGGAGGTATCGCTGGAATATGCGCTGCCATCACTGCCGCCCGGCTTGGCTGCAAGGTTGCCTTGGTACAAAACCGTCCGGTTCTTGGAGGGAACAACTCCTCAGAGGTCAGGGTCGGCTTGTCCGGACTCATTTACAAGGAACCGTACCCGCAACTCGGACGCTTGATGGATGAGATCGGCGGAATCGGCCACTGGACCAACCACGAGGCGCGGCAGAATCCCGACACACCTAGGAGCAAGCACATTCTTGATGTCTTGAAAAAGCATCCGGAGAAGATGATACACAATGCCGGACCGGCATCCAACTACGAGGATGACATGAAATTGGAAGCCGTTCTGAATGAGCCGAATATCACCTTATTCCTGAGCAAGCAGGCCATCTCTGCCAAGACCCGGGGCGGGAAGATCCGCTCGATTGTAGCAAAGGATATATTCACTAGCGAGGAGATTGTCCTGAAGGGCCGCCTGTTCGCTGACTGCACCGGCGACGCCAACCTTGGCTTCATGGCTGGGGCTGACTACCGGATGGGTCGTGAGAGCAAGGCGGAGACTGGCGAGACGCAGGCACCCGACCAGGCTGACATGCTGACTATGGGCACCTCCGTCCAGTGGTTCGCCTCAGACTGTGCGGGAGACGAGTTCCCCGAGTGCCCTTGGGCGATCCAGTTCACAGACTCGACTTGCATCCCGATCGTACAAGGCGACTGGGACTGGGAGACCGGACTCGGAAGGGATCAGGTCGAGGAGATCGAACGTATCAGGGACCATGGTCTCAGGGCTGTCTATGGCAACTGGGCCTACCTCAAAAACAGTCCCGAGCACAAGGAGGAGTTTAAAAATAAGCGGCTTGAGTGGGTGGCCGCCATCGGCGGCAAGCGTGAGTCACGCCGCCTGATGGGTGACGTGATCCTTAAAGAGCAGGACATCACTGGCAATGTCGAGTACGATGATGCCTCCTTCACGGCGACTTGGGGAATGGACCTTCACTATCCGAAGCCGGAGCCAGGAATGGAAGGTGAGGAGCCTTTCCGGGCCACCAGCGTCACCAAGCGTCATAACGAATATGCCGTGCCTTACAGGTGCCTGTATTCCAGGAATATAGACAACCTGATGATGGCCGGGCGCGACATCAGTGTGACCCATGCGGCGCTCGGTACGATCAGGGTGATGCGTACCGGCGGAATGATGGGCGAGGTCGTGGGAATGGCGGCGTCCATCTGCAAGGACCATAGATGCTCTCCGAGAGGAGTTTACCAGAAGTATCTCGATGAGCTGAAAGCGCTTATGACCGCTGGTGTGCCTGACACCCACATCGTGCGCCCAAACAAGATCCAGCAAGACTGGGCCGAAGCGGAAATCGGCGTGTTGATCCATTTCGACATGCAAGTCTATGTCCCTGAGTATAACTGGAGAAACTACGGATCACACCCCGACGCAAGCGTGTTCAATCCCACCGAACTCGACACCGATCAATGGCTGGAGACTGCCTCTAAGCTTGGAGCTAAGTACGCCGTCCTGGTGGCCAAACACGGCAGCGGGTTCAGCCTCTGGCCGACCGAGGCACATGATTATAGCGTCAAAAACTGCCCCTGGAAAGACGGCAAGGGCGACATCGTGGCTGATTTCGTGGCCTCTTGCAAGAAATACGGAATCAAGCCCGGAATCTACGCCAACACCAATGCGAACGGCTATCTCCACACTGACAGGGGGATAACCAAGGAAGGTGGGCCTGTCTCACAGGTTGAATATAACGCCGTGGTGGCCAAGCAGTTGACAGAGTTGTGGAGCAACTACGGAGAGCTTTTCGAGATCTGGTTCGATGGCGGAGTCCTGACTCCCAAAGAGGGTGGGGCTGATGTGCTGCCTCTTGTCCAGAAACTGCAGCCGAACGCCATCGCTTTCCAAGGGCCTTACGGCCATGAGAATCTCATCCGCTGGGTCGGAAATGAACTCGGAACGGCCCCGGATCCCTGCTGGGCGACAGCCGACTCCACGACCAACTCCGACGGAGTGCTTGTCGTGGACGGGCTCAACGGCCGGCCCGACGCCCCGTTCTGGTGCCCTGGAGAGTCAGATTTCACTCTTCGCAGGCAGAGTTCCTTCGGAGGAGGATGGATGTGGCATGAAGGAGAGGATGACACATTGTATTCCCTTGATGAGCTCATGGAGAAATACGAGACCAGCGTAGGACGTAACACAAACATGCTGCTCGGACTTGTGATTGACCGCCGTGGCTTGATTCCCGACGCCGATGTCAAGCTGGTTGAGGAATATGGCGAAGCTATCCGCAAGAGCTATGGAACTCCGCTTGCCGAGACTAAGGGCAAGGGCTCCAAACTGGTTTTGAGCCTTCCTTCCTCAACTGTTGTCGACCGAGTCGTTCTTCAGGAGGAAATCTCTGAGGGTGAGCGGGTTCTGACTTGGCATCTGGAGGGTGTCAAAGCCGATGGCTCCACTGCCCCGCTCTGCTCCGGAACCAACATCGGTCACAAGCGCATCGCCCGCTTCGATCCTGTCGAAGTCTCCTCTTTGCAACTGGTAATCGACAGTTATAAGAACGAACCCCTCATCAGGGAATTCGCCGTATTTCAGAAGTAACTGAAACAGTGCAAGATACAAAAAATGGGTAGATTATTTGTCTACCCATTTTTCATAAAGTATTATTAATCAAATATTACCGAAAAACGGCTTCTACTCTGCGGCAGGACGGATGTCGATGCCGAGTTCGTCTAGCTGGATCTGATCGATCTGTGACGGGGAGTCGATCATAACGTCACGCCCCTGATTGTTCTTCGGGAAGGCGATGAAGTCACGAATGCTCTCCTTGCCGGCGAACAGGGTGCAGACCCTGTCGAATCCAAAGGCAAGACCTCCGTGAGGCGGAGCACCGTACTGGAAAGCGTGGATGATGAAGCCGAACTTATATTCAGCCTCCTCAGGGCCTATTCCGAGAACCTCAAACATCCTCTTCTGGACATCAGCGTTGTGGATTCTTATGGAACCACCGCCGAGCTCATTGCCGTTCAGAACAAAGTCGTAGGCGTTGGCGCAAACCCTTTCGAGATCCTCTTTCTTGTCGGAATAGAAGAGATCCATGTGCTCGGGTTTCGGGGCGGTGAATGGATGGTGCATAGCGTAGAAACGGCCGTCCTCCTCGCTCCACTCAAGCAGCGGGAAGTCCACGATCCAAAGCGGTGCGAACACCTTGGGGTCCCTGAGGCCGAGCCTGCCGCCCATCTCAAGACGCAGGACACCCAGCATAGTCTGGACCTTGCGCTTCTCCGGGCCACTCATCACGAACACGATGTCACCGGTCTTCGCCTCGACAGCCTCGGCAATCGTCTGAAGCTGCTCGGGAGTGTAGAACTTATCGATAGAAGACTTGACAGTGCCGTCGGCGTTCAACTTGATGTAGATCAAGCCCTTGGCACCAACCTGAGGCCTCTTGACCCACTCGGTGATCTCGTCGATCTGCTTGCGGGTATATTCAGCGCCACCGGGAACGGCGATCGCTCCGACATAGGCGGCGTCATCGAGGACGGAGAATCCGTTGCCCTTGACCTTATCAGTGATCTCGTGAATGGTCATTCCGAAACGAACGTCAGGTTTGTCGGAGCCATATTTATCCATGGCATCGTACCAGCTCATTCTCGGGAGCGGATCGGCGATATCCACGTTCAGCACATTCTTGAACAGGGTCCGCATCATGCCTTCGAACATATTCAGGACATCTTCCTGCTCGACAAAGCTCATCTCGCAATCAATCTGGGTGAACTCAGGCTGGCGGTCGGCCCTGAGGTCTTCGTCCCTGAAGCAGCGGACGATCTGGAAATACCTGTCGTAGCCGGCGACCATAAGCAGTTGCTTGAAGGTCTGGGGAGACTGCGGAAGGGCGTAGAACTGGCCTTGGTTCATCCTGGAAGGGACCACGAAGTCGCGGGCTCCCTCGGGAGTTGACTTGATGAGATAAGGAGTCTCAATCTCCATGAAATTCTTGGAATCGAGATAGTTCCGTACCTCGTGAGCCAGCCTGTGACGCAGAGCCAAAGCCTGCTGCAGGGGGTTCCTCCTAAGATCCAGATACCTGTACTTGGCTCTGATGTCCTCGCCTCCGTCGCTCTCGTCCTCAATGGTGAAGGGCGGGGTCACGGATTTGTTGAGAATATTGATGGACTCAAGTTTGATCTCGATGTCTCCGGTGGGCATCTTGGGGTTTTTGCTCTGGCGCTCAAGAACCTCTCCGACGGCCTGGATCACGAACTCTCTTCCTAGGGATGTGGCGGTCTCGACAAGGGCCGGATCAGCGTCGGCCTCAACCACCAGCTGGGTGATGCCATAACGGTCGCGGAGGTCTATGAAAGTCATTCCTCCGAGTTTCCTCGACCTCTGAACCCAACCGGCCAGGGTCACTTTCTGTCCTACGTTGGCGATACGAAGCTCGCCGCAAGTGTGGTCTCTGTACATATTGTTTTTGTTAATATTCCAACAAGTCTGCAAATTTAGCGATTTATGTCCAACTTTGATAGAAGAAAATGAGTTATCTTTGTGTCTATGGAAGTTAGAGCGAAGAAAGCCCTTGGGCAGCATTTCTTGACAGACCAGGATATCGCCCGCAGAATAGTCGGCGCCCTGCAGGGCTCCCCAGTCCTTGAGGTCGGCCCAGGCATGGGGGTGTTAACCCAATATCTCATCCCTTGTTTGGCGGACGGTGCCAATTCCGAGTTCGGGCGTCAGGCGTCAGGTCTGGCAAGTCCAGACCGTAGCCACCCTCGGCTCGTAAGAGGGAGGGGCCCGCTCGCTGAGCGAGTGGGAGGGGCCGAGCGAAGCGAGGAGTCTGGACTGACAGAGCCTGACGCCAGCAACGTGCCAGAAATGTCAGAGCCACAACTCAAAGCCATCGAGATTGACAAGGAGAGTGTGGTGTATTTGAA
>JAFROA010000058.1 GCA_017429885.1 Bacteroidales bacterium
CACGGCTGCGGCCCTTCCGGCGCCTCCGCAACCCACGATAAGGGCTTGGGGCTGCTGGTAAAACCTACGGCTAAGGCTCATCAGGAAGAATTGGTGGAGCTTGATGAAGAAGCGGTCGCCATATTCCTTGATGAACTCTTCGACTATTCCAGGATAATACGCCTCGGCGATGGCTGCGACTATGCCGGTGAAGTCGGAGTTGTGGGCGGCGATGCCTTCCGAGGTCTTGACCAGCAGGTTTGTGGCTCCGATTCTTGCGACCGGCCCGGAGATCACGCCTTTCCCCTGTTCGGCCAGTTCCTCGACTCTTGCGTATGCCAGCTCTTTGAAGGGAGCGGTCACGTTGATGGCGGAATAATCCTCCTCGAACTTCTTGAAAGAGGCCTCGAAATCAGCACCTTCGATCAGGTCGTATTTGTAGGCTGACCCGTCTGGCTGCTCCTGTCCATTATATGCCGCCTCGAACAGAAGTGGACTCCTTGATGTCGCTATCGGGTCCCCGATCAGACCGTATTTCCTCATTTTAATCAATTATATGGTTATAAGTGGCTCTCCCAACGCATCAGAAAGCTTGGCGAGTGAGTGTAATGTGTAATTAGGGAAACCTCTGGTCCATCTTGTTATCTGAGTTTCATTACACCCGATTATTCCCGCCAAGTCACGTTGTGTCATTCCTTTTTCCTTCAGTATGGAATCTATCCTATCCATAATCGCACAAGACCACTCCATCTCCTGCCTAACGGCAGGAGATACTTTTTCTAACTGTTTGTGAAATAAAATACTACGTGTCATATAAAGAATTCTCTGTCTTCAATTCCTGTGAGTTCTTTTTCTTCAATCGTAACATATCCCTTGTCGATGTCCCTCCTTAATAATATGTCAAACTTCTGTAAATCAAGGGCATAGCCATATAGCTTGGCATCATCCTCATATTGTCTAGAAGTCTTTTTACCCCCATTCCCAAGAATTAGTATCTCATCTGAGATGCGTAGACAAAACAATCTGATTTGTCCCGACTCTAAGGGTAGAGCGCATAAGTTGTCTTTAACCTTCCCTTCTGGTCTAAAGAACCTTTCTAAAACTCCTTTGTCGAGAATAAACTTAAGTGCTAAAAGTATTCTCTGGTAATCTTCATTCAAAGATGCCTCTTCTTCAAATTTGCTTAGAAAGCGTTCAAATTCCGTAGTTCTGTCTGCCGCAAAGCTAATTGAGTAGAAACTGACCTTATCAGATTGTTCTACTAACTCCAGTGTTGTTTTCTTTTTCATAATTCAGTTTAGTTTTTACAAAGTTAGTAAACTTTACATAAATGTAAAACACTTTTATAGAATAATTGCTCCTTTGTGGTTTTATTTCATGGTGTTTTTCTTAACTTGTTTATTATGAATTGTTTATTGAATTATGCATGGATTAATCCATGCATAGAACCCTAATAGGCTATAAATCAGATGTTTCCGCAAAACGGCCGCCACGTTGGCGGACGGCTTCGTAGAGCAGGATGGCGGCGGAGACTGACACATTAAGGGAGTCTAAGGCGCCGAGCATCGGGATGCGGATGTGCTTATCAGCGGCCTTGCGCCAGATGTCGGTCAGGCCGGTTGACTCAGTGCCCATCACGATTGCTGTGGGGCCGGTCATGGGGGTGTCGTAATACAGGGACGAGTCCTGAAGCTGGGCTGTAAGTATCTGAATATTATTGGCTTTAAGCCAGGATATGGTCTCTTCGGAAGTGGCTGCAGCAACCTGTCTTGAGAATATGGCTCCGATGCTGGCGCGGATGAGGTTGGGATTGTAGAGGTCGGTCAGGGGGTCGCAGATGATGACGGCGTCGGCTCCGGCGGCGTCAGCGCTTCTTAATACAGCCCCGAGGTTGCCGGGTTTCTCCACGCTTTCCAGCACCACTATCAAAGGATTGTCGCTCAACTTGATATCCTCCAGCCTCCTGTCCTTGTACTTCATCTCGGCGATTATCCCTTCTGTTCCGCCCCTGTAGGCTATCTTCCCGTACACTTCCTGGCTGACATGGAATACCTTGCATCCGTCCGGGGAGGGTATACCCCCTGAAGGACGTGCCACCCGCGGCACGGAAGCGGGGGGACCGGAGACGGAGAAAGAGGAAATGGAACTTGTTCCATTTACACTATCGACGGCTCTGGTGGGGTCGGACGCAGTCCGACTCCTGAAGGGGGTATAGCCCTCCCCGGCGGAAAAAGATCCTTCGCTTCGCTCAGTATGACAAGAATAGATCTCCGGGCAGATGAAGATGGTGTCGGGGATGAAGCCGGCGGCGAGGCAATGGTCAAGTTCACGGCGACCCTCAACGACAAACAAACCCTTTTCACGACGTGCCCTGGACTTCTCCTGAAGCTCCAATAGCGTCTTGATTTTAGGGTTCTGCCCTGAGGTGATAATCTCCGGAACCATCATCAGATCAATGGAATATTGCCACGTGAGCAGATGGAACGCATCTCCTCCGGCCAAACGGAGGCCTGTATTTCACCTATGTGGGCTTTCCGCAGGAAGAACATGCACAGACGGGACTGTCCGATTCCGCCTCCGATGCTCTGAGGGAGCTCGCCTCCCAGAAGTTTCTTGTGGAAATATAGCGAAGCCTTATGCTCCTCACCAGCGACGGCCAACTGGCGTAACAATGCCTCACGGTCGACGCGGATACCCATAGAGGAAAGCTCGAAGCTATGCTCCAGAACCGGATTCCATACGAGAATGTCTCCGTTGAGTCCAGGGAGCGTCTCCCCGTCATACTCGCCAAGCGTGCTCCAATCATCATAGTCAGCGGAACGCCCGTCGTGCTTGCTGCCGTCTCCCAATGCGCATCCGATACCTATCACGAACACGGCGCCCAATTCCTTGCATACCGCATCCTCACGCTCCTTGGGGCTCAAATCGGGGAAGCGGCGACGAAGTTGCTCGGCATGGATGAAATGGATTGTCTCAGGAAGGATTGGACTGATTGAAGGGTACTTCTCACAGACCATGTATTCGGTGCGGAGTAAAGTGGAGTAAATCCTGCGGACTATGTCTTTAAGAAACTCAGGTGTGCGCTGGCTTGGATCCATGACCCTCTCCCAGTCCCATTGGTCCACATACAGGGAATGGATGTTGTCAAGCTCCTCGTCGGCCCGGATGGCGTTCATGTCCGTGTAGATACCGTAGCCGGGCTCGATATGGTATTCGGCAAGAGTGAGGCGTTTCCACTTAGCAAGAGAGTGAACTATCTCACAGACAGTTCCTTCCATATCCTTAACGGGGAAACGTACCGCTCTCTCAACACCGTTTAGGTCGTCGTTTATACCTGTACCTTGCTCCACAAAAAGGGGAGCGGTGACGCGACGGAGCCTAAGCTCCGAAGCGAGGTCCATCTGGAAGAAATCCTTGATTTCCTTGATGGCCCCCTCGGTCTGACGGGGGTTCAGCAGAGGCGTGTAGCCTGAAGGGACAAAGAGTCTCATAGCATCTTCTCAGGGCGCATCTGCGGGAAGAAGAGGACGTCCTGGATGGTTGTCTGGCCTGTCATGAACATGGTCAGGCGGTCAATTCCCATCCCAAGGCCCGAGGTCGGCGGCATGCCGTACTCAAGGGCGCGGACGAAGTCGTAATCAATGAACATAGCCTCGTCGTCGCCATGACTCTTGAGGGCGGCCTGCTCCTCGAATCTCTCCAGCTGGTCGATAGGATCGTTCAGCTCAGAATATGCGTTGGCCAATTCCTTTCCGCAGACGAACAGCTCGAAGCGTTCGGTGAGGGTCGGATCCAAACGGTGTCTCTTTGTCAGCGGGGACATCGCGACCGGGTAGTCAATTATGAAGGTGGGCTGGACCAGATGCTCTTCGACATATGCCCCGAAGATGGCGTCGATCAGCTTGCCCTCTCCCATGGAAGGCTCAAACTCGACATTGAGCTTCTTGCAGGTCTCACGGAGCTCGTCCACACCCATACCGGCGAGATCGACCCCGGCGTATTCCTTGATAGCCTCGAGGATTGGGAGACGGCGGTAACCGGCCTTGAAATCGACCTCGTTCTCCCCGATCATCACCTTGGTGGTGCCGTGGAGCTTGAGTGCGATCTTCTCAAGCATCTTCTCCACGAACTCCATCATCCAGATGTAGTCCATGTAGGCGACATATATCTCCATGCAGGTGAACTCGGGATTGTGGGTCTTGTCCATACCCTCGTTGCGGAAGTCCTTTGCGAACTCGTAGACGCCGCTATAGCCTCCGACTATCAATCTCTTGAGATAGAGCTCGTTGGCTATCCTCATGTAGAGGTCGATGTCCAGGGCGTTGTGGTGGGTGATGAACGGGCGGGCGGTGGCTCCTCCAGGAATGGACTGAAGAATCGGAGTCTCAACCTCAAGGCAGCCTGCCTCGTTGAAATATTCCCTCATCGTGGCCACGATCTGGGCTCTCTGGACGAACACGTCACGTACCTGCGGGTTGACAATGAGGTCGACATATCTCTGGCGGTAGCGCAACTCGGGATCCGAGAACCCGTCGTAGACCTTGCCGTCGGCATCAGTCTTGACGATGGGGAGGACCCTGAGGGACTTGCTCAGAACGGTGAGCTCCTTGACATGAACGCTCAGCTGGCCGGTCTGGGTGATGAAGGCGAAGCCCTTGACACCCACTATATCACCGATGTCCAGGAGTTTCTTCCAGACCGTGTTGTACATGGTCTTATCCTCCTCGGGACAGATCTCATCCCTTTTGACATATATCTGGATCCTGCCGGTGGAGTCCTGAAGCTCCCCGAAGGAGGCGGCACCCATGATCCTGCGGGACATGATCCTTCCAGCGAGGCATACCTCCTGGAAATTGCCTTTCTCAGGATCGAAGCCTGTCTCGATCTCCTTGGCGGTCGTGTTGACCGGATAGAGCGGTGCCGGATAAGGATTGATGCCTAATTCCCTCAATTTCGCCAGAGACTCCCTGCGGATGACCTCCTGCTCACTCAACTCAATGTTAGCCATATTTTATAAAAAATTAAAAATCAACCTGAAAAGCCTTTCTATTGGCCTCAAACTACAAAAATAAGACATTTAATCTACAAACCGAAATTGTAATTGTTGAATAAAGTCATTATATTTGCTTAATATGGCTAAAGAGCGCAAATGGATAATCAAGGATCCGGCTGATCCGGAGAAGGTGGGAAGGCTTTCCGCAGAGCTCGGCATTGACCGTGTTCTTGCGGAACTGCTTGTGAAGAGGGGAGTTGAGACATTCGAGCAGGCGCGCTCTTTCTTCCGACCGAGCTTGGACAACCTCCATGATCCTTTCCTTATGAAAGACATGGATGCTGCGGTCGAGCGGGTACGCAAGGCTATTACCTCCGAGGAGAAAATACTCGTTTACGGCGATTATGATGTGGATGGGACCACCGCCGTCGCTCTTGTGTATTCTTTCCTCAGGAGATATTCCCAGAAGGTCGATTTCTATATTCCGGACCGCTATGATGAGGGTTACGGGCTTTCGTACAAAGGAATAGACTGGGCGAGTGACGGAGGATTCGAGCTTATTATCACCCTGGACTGCGGCATTAAGGCCAACGAGAAAGTTGACTACGCCAAGACAAAAGGGATAGACGTGATCATCTGCGACCACCATCTTCCTGAGGATAAACTTCCCTCGGCAGTCGCTGTGCTGGATCCTAAGCGGGAGGATGACAATTATCCCTTCGATGACCTTTCCGGTTGCGGAGTGGGTTTCAAGCTGGTCCAGGCATATTCAAAGAAATACGGAATCCCGTTCGAGACCTTGATTCCTCTGCTGGATCTTCTGGTGGTCAGCATTGCAGCCGACCTCGTCACTATGGTCGGAGAGAACAGGATATTAGCCCATTACGGTCTCAAACAGCTCAATGAGAATCCACGTAAGGGGTTGCTGGCGATGGCTACTCTTTCCAAGCTTGAGCCGGGACATCTTACTATCGACGATATTGTGTTCAAGATTGGTCCCAGGATCAACGCCGCCGGGCGAATGGAGACAGGCCGTCTTGCCGTGGAGCTTCTCACCGCCGCTGACGACCATATCGCCAATATTGTCGGCGAGCGTATTAACGACAACAACAACGAGCGCAAGGGAATCGACCGGGAGATTACCCAGGAAGCCCTCCAAATGGTCCAGGATGGCACGGCACTCTCTACCGGAGCCGCCACGATCGTCTATAATCCCACTTGGAACAAGGGTGTCGTCGGTATCGTCGCTTCCCGTCTCGTGGAGGCTTTCTACAAGCCCACGATAGTCCTCACCAAGTCCAACGGCTTCATCACCGGTTCCGCCCGGAGCGTCGCGGGCTTCG
>JAFROA010000007.1 GCA_017429885.1 Bacteroidales bacterium
AACGGAGCGAAGCGAAGTGGAGTCCCCCGGGAGGGGTATCCCTTCCTCCGGCCACACAACAATACGTAAAAAGAGAGTGACCTAAGTCAATTAGACTTTTTGGTCACCCTCTTTCCTAATATGAGATTCTATTAATAACCAGGGTTCTGCCCAAGGTTGGGGTTAAGCGCGAGGTCATTGGTTGAGATCGGGTGGAAATAAGCCTTGTCAACCCAATCGGATGACATGAACTTATTATCCGGGGTGAAGAGGATGGTGTGGCCATCCGTGTCAACCGACCAGTTACTACCCTTCATGTCGACATAGACGACATGTCCCTCAGGTGTAGGCTTGTTTCCGGTGTAGAAGTAGACATCAGGGGTGCCATCAAGGTCAAGGTCGATGTTAGTGTCAAACTCCTTGACATAGATTCCCTGCCACTTCATACCGAGGAGCGGGCCTACTTTCCAACGCTGCACATCAGCGAATGATGAAGGAGTGGCCTCCCAGACAAGCTCGATGAGACGCTCACGGCGTACCTCAAGGATAGTGGGATCGTTGATCTCAGGGAAGAAAGTCTCCTGCAGATACTTGTCAACTGTGGTAGGCTTAGCGTCAAGACCCCCGGTGATGCCTCCACGGGCGCGGAGTTTTCCAATCGTCTCTGCCCACTCGGCATCGGTGAGAGTCCCGAGCTCAGCTTTCGCCTCAGCGTAGTTGAGGAGAACCTCAGCATAACGCATCCAGATATAGTTGTTCTCGTTGCTGTACATACCGTCGAGATTGGCGTCGTCGGTGCAGAACTTCATTCCCATGTATCCGGTGAAGGTAACCTGCCAGTCAGGATAGGCGGGACCGTTGGAACGTATGGTGCCGGGGACACGGATGGTCTGGGCGATACGCTTGTCACGGCCTTCGAACTCGGTCATGAACTCATCTGTCAAGTAAGAAGGATCGTCGGTGTACCTTGTTCCGTCAAGATTGAGGTAAAGGTTCATGAACTGACGTATAGGGCAGAAAGGAGTGCCGAGAGTCGATGCGGTGCTCCTACGGTTCATACCATTGGTGATACCATCAGCGACACTGTAGACCGTGGCGAGCATGACCTCATTGGTTTTCGGAAGCCTGGTGATAAAGAGATCCCTGTAAGGCTGGCTGCCAGAGGTGTTCAGCGAATACTTCTTGCTGTCCATGACGATCTTGGCGGCGGTGGCGGCCCTTTGGAGCCACTTGTCGGCGTCAGGCTCGCCATGATACTTACGGAAGGTTCCCTCCCAGAGGCAGAAGCGGGACTGCTCTCCAGCGGCCACGAGGCTGGTGACCAGGGTGGCGGTGGAGTTAGTAGCCTCTGTGATGTTCTCTATCGCGAACTGAAGATCCTCGTAGATGTGCTCCGCGACAACAGTGCGGGAGTCACGGCCGGCGAGAAGAAGCTCGTCGTCGATGTCAAGCGCATGATCGATCCAAGGGACATCATTGTAGGTGCGGATCTTGTCGAAATAGAAGACAGCCCTCCAGAAACGAGCGATACCATTGTAATTGTTACGCACCTTCTCGTCTACGGCTGTGTTGTTGTTATTGTCAATGAAGTAGTTGATATTACGGAGAGTACCCCAGCTCCATTTGCCTTCCATACTAGGAGTATAAGAGGCAGTGAGGCTTGTGCGGGCGCCCTGGTAAGCATTGATGATGTTGGTACCAGTCTCACCCCATGAAGTCATACCGCCACCAGGCAGCACGTTATACATGGAATTGGTGTACATCTTGAGACCGCTCTCACTCGCGAACAACGCGTCCTTGCCGACAGAGGCCTTGGGAGTCTCATACATATC
The DNA here is from genome assembly GCA_017429885.1 of Bacteroidales bacterium. GTDB lineage: Bacteria > Bacteroidota > Bacteroidia > Bacteroidales > UBA932 > Cryptobacteroides. Next base: position 1,812 of record JAFROA010000007.1, read on the forward strand.
GCAGGCTGAGAGTCCAAAAAGAGCCACAAAAGCTATGAATATATACTTTTTCATTGTTCCTTATCTTTAGAAAGTGACAGAGATACCAAAGGTGAAAGCCTTTAGGATAGGATAACTGTAGTTGGATCCACCATCAGCCATGA
>JAFROA010000059.1 GCA_017429885.1 Bacteroidales bacterium
AGCGTCCCAGCCTTCCTGGATCTTTCCGGTCTTGAGACCAAGGGCCTTTCCTCCGTTGACTGTGGCCATATCCAGCAACTCCTGGATGGGAAGCGCTGTGGGATCCTTTCTCCAAGCTTTCTCGACTATCGCCGCCGTCTTCATGGCCTCCAGCATGTCGAGGTTGTTGGATGAGGCGCAACCGTCGGTGCCGAGGCAAACGTTAGCTCCAGCGTCCCGGAGCTCCTTCCAAAGGAAGCGGTATCCCGAGGCGAGTTTGAGGTTGGAGTTAATATTATGTACGCAGTTGACGCCCCTCCGGCCGAGGATCTCCACATCCTTTTCAGACAGCCAGAGCGAGTGGGCTGCGATCACGTCCGGCCCAAGGACTCCGAGTGAGTCGAAGTACTCTGTCGGGGTGAGCCCGCCATGGGCGGCCTTACAGTCAGTCACTTCAGCCTCTGTCTCGGCGAGGTGGATATGTATTCTCAGACCGTTCCGTCTCGCGAGCTCAGCTGCCCGGATTATGGCTTCCTCCCGCACAGTGTATATGGAATGAATGCTGATTGAGGGGATCACACGATCCTCCCAGGATTTGGCCTCCTCAATGAAGGCTTCGCACTCATCTTTCTGACGCTCAGCTGTTTCCTTATTGAATCCATCCAGGAATACATAGGATATTATCCCCCGCAGTCCAGAATCAGAGGTGGCTTTTTTGGCTGCCGATGGGTACCAGTACATGTCGTTGAACACTGTGGTTCCTGTCATGGCCATCTCAAGGGCAGCCACCCTTGTGCCCCAATACACGAAGTCGTTGTCAAGATTCTTCTCAATCGACCAGACATGATCCAGCCAGTCTTTCAGGACCATATCCTCGCCGACTCCTCTCATCAGGCTCATTGCCGCATGTGTGTGGGCGTTGACAAAGCCTGGCATGGCCGTTTTCCCCGCACAATCAATAGTCACGTCCGGCGCCCCTTCCGTCACGTCCGGCTTGACCGGCCATCCCCCCGCAGGCCTGATGGCCGCAATGACCCTACCATCCACCACGATGTCCACCTGCCTGCCGTCGAGCGTTATGTCTTTAAGAAATATCTTTCCCATGGGCTTGACCTATTTTCCAAATATAAGAAAAAATCACTAATATTGCCATATAATCAACCACAGAGCCACATGAAGATTGTTTCCAGGGCGCTTTTTGCCCTTGCCGTCGCTATCTCAACGGCAGCTTCAGCACAGGATAAAATCAGCCTTATTGAGAAGAATTTCAAGGATATTCCATGGAGCCAGCCAATAGGAGTATACTGGTATTGGATCTCCGGTAATATGTCCTCCGAAGGTGTCGTCAAGGATCTCGAGGCTATGAAGAAGGCCGGCATAACCAGGGTACAGATTGGCATGATAGGTGAGGGTCAGGGCGCTCCTCAGGGTCCAGTCCGGATGTTCACGGAAGAGTGGTGGAACATCCTCCATACTATGTTCAAGACCGCTGGCGATCTTGGGATAGAGGTGGGCTTGTTCAACTGTCCCGGATGGAGCCAGAGTGGCGGTCCTTGGGTGAAAACTTCCCAGGCAATGCGGTATCTGGGCAGTGTGAAAGACACGGTGAGTGGTCCTTACGTATTTAAAGGAAAACTTCCTATGGTTGGTGCTGACGCTCAAGATGTCAAGGTGTTGGCATATCCTTTAATCGGACCATCTGAGGTGTTGTCAGCCACTTTGGGGGCTTCAAGGAAGGAGGTGACGCTTAAGTCATCAATGCCTATTCCAGTCCGTACTGTCGTCATCGAGCCCGTGCATAAGAACGGCGAGAC